>DASSQJ010000211.1:0-18969 GCA_035702545.1 Phycicoccus sp. | reverse complement strand
CGCGGCCGACCGGCCACGGTTCTCGGGAAAGGTGATGGTGCGCACCGACACCCACGAGGGGCGGCCCGCGAGGAAGGCCGCGCTGCCGTCGATGTCGCCGTCGACGACGACCACCACCTCGAAGTCGCGGGTGTCCTGCTGCTCGAAGCAGCCCATCAGGACCCCGAGCCGCTCGCGCCCCCCACGGCTCGGCACGACCACCGTGGCGGCGGGGCCCGCGGTCTCGGCGGCGTCGGACCCGGCGACTGCGTCGGAGCGGTCGTGCGGGCTCACGGTGTCCCTCCGCGGACGTCCGGACCGGGGCCCGGAGACGGGTGAGGCTCCCCGGGTGGGGAGCCTCTCGCTCGCTGAGCGGTGGTGCGCCATCAGGGACTCGAACCCCGAACCCGCTGATTAAGAGTCAGCTGCTCTGCCAATTGAGCTAATGGCGCGCGAGCGGAGACATTAGCAGTCTCGCGCACGGGGAGCGAAATCGGCTAGGGCAGGTCCTCGTCCGCCGCCTCGACGGGGGGTGTGGTGCGGCGCGAGAGGAGCAGGGCCGGCACGACGACGAGCACGGCGATGATCGCGAGGACGGCCGGGATGAGCCATCCGGGCACCCCCTCGGAGGACGACGAGGTCGGCACCGGTGACGGGCTCGGGCCTGGGCTGGAGACGACCGTGGGGGCCGTCGAAGTGGCCGTCGGGGTGGGGGAGGAGGTGGCGGTGGCCGTGGCCGGGCCGCGGGTCGTCGTGAAGGCGAACGTCCCCGAGACCGGATGGCCGTCGACGCTCACCACACGGAAGGTGACCATGTGCTCGCCGGCCGGCAGGTCGGCGGCCAAGGGCTGGGTGACGGTCCCGCCCTGCGCGGAGGGCGCGCCGTCGGTCTCGTCGCCCCGGGCGCCTTCGACACGGACCTGGACGAAGCGCGCGTTGACGTCCTCGCTGAAGGTCAGGGTGACCTCGGTGGCCGTCGCCACGGACGCCCCGTCGGCCGGCGTCGTCGAGACGAGCTGGGCGTGCGCGGGGAGCGCCGCACGTGCTGCTGCGGCCGGGATGGCGAGGGCGAGCATCGCGACGAGCAGGGCAAGGAGGGCTCGGCGGATCACCCGGACATCGTCGCAGAGGGGCGGACGACCCCTCGGTCGGACCCCCCGGAAACGGCCCTCGCCCCGCAGCGGGGCCGCGGGGCGAGGGAGTGGGGTGAGTGACGGGACTTGAACCCGCGACCACCTGGACCACAACCAGGTGCTCTACCAGCTGAGCTACACCCACCACGGCGGGCGCATGCCATCTCGAGGATGTCGTGCGCCCGCAGCGCGGACCATCGTACCCGCTACGCGGGGGTGGTCCCGACCGCCTCCTCGTCGCCCTCGTCGGGCGGTCCGCCGCCGTTCGCGGAGGCGGCGGAGTGGTCGACGACGTGACGCGCGGCGACCGAGCGGAGCTCGTCGGTGGGGCGCCCCGGCTGCGGCACGAAGACGGCCTCGCGGTAGTACCGGAGCTCGGCGATGGACTCGCGGATGTCGGCGAGGGCACGGTGGCCACCGGTCTTGGTCGGGGCGGCGAAGTAGGCCCGGGGGTACCACCGGCGGGAGAGCTCCTTGATCGACGAGACGTCGATGATCCGGTAGTGCAGGTGCGCCTCGAGCTCGGGCATGTCGCGGACGAGGAAGGCCCGGTCGGTGGCGACGGTGTTCCCGCCCAGGGGCGCCTTGCCCGGCTCGGGCACCCACTCGCGGACGTAGTCGAGCACCCGGCGCTGGGCCTCCTCGAGGCTGACCCCGTGGGCGAGCTCGTCGAGCAGCCCGGACGTCGTGTGCATCTCCCGGACGAAGTCGCCCATCTGGGCGAGCGCGGCGTCGGGGGGCCGGATGACGACGTCGACGCCGTCGCCGAGGACCGTGAGCTCGAAGTCGGTGACGAGGGCGGCGACCTCGACGAGGGCGTCCGTCTCCAGTGACAGCCCGGTCATCTCGCAGTCGATCCACACGATGCGGTCGGTGAGCGCGCGGTCGGTCGCGGGGGAGGACATGCGGGCAATGCTAGGCGTGTCGTCGCAGTCGGGTACCGGCTCCGTCGTGGCGGCTAGGGTCACCGGCATGACCGGTGACCTGCGGACGGCACCGGCCTCGGGGGTCGTCCGCGACCCGACGAGCCGGTCGGCCCTGCGCCGCTGGCTCCTCGGCGGGGTCGCGTCGGTCGGCTTCCTCGTCGCGGCCCTCGTCGTGTCGGCGTACCTCGGTGCCACCTTCGGGGTGCAGACGGCGCTGCTCGCCCTCGCCGTGGCCGTCATCCCGCTCGCCATCGTCATCCCGGCGTTCCTCTGGCTCGACCGGTTCGAGTCCGAGCCGACCCGCTACCTCGTCGTCGCCTTCCTCTGGGGCGCCCTCGTCGCCGCGGTCCTCGCGGCCGTCGCGAACACGAGCGCCATCGCCGTGCTCGCCGCGGCCTCCGACCCGGACGCCGCGCTGACGACCGCCGCGGTGCTCGTCGCGCCCGTCGTCGAGGAGGCGCTCAAGGGCGTCCTCGTCCTCCTCGTGTGGTGGGTCCTCGGCCGGGAGTTCGACGGGGTGACCGACGGGATGGTCTACGCCGGGGTCTGCGCCGCGGGGTTCGCGTTCACGGAGAACATCCACTACCTGGCCTCGGCCTACAGCGAGGGCGGCGGGGAGTCGCTGACCGCGACCTTCGTCGCGCGGTGCCTGCTGTCACCGTTCGCCCACCCGATGTTCACGGTCCTCACCGGGGTCGGCGTCGGCGTGGCGGCGACGAGCCGGGGCTGGGCCCCACGGATCCTCGCGCCGGTCGCCGGCTACACCCTCGCCGTCCTCGCCCACGCGCTCTGGAACCTCGCCGCGATGACCGGGGGCAGCGGGCTCGTCGTCGTCTACCTCCTCGTCGAGGTCCCGGTGTTCCTCGCCTTCGTCGCCTTCGTCGTCTGGGCCCGTCGTCGGGAGGGGCGCCTCATCGGCCGGTACCTCAGGCCCTACGCGGATGCCGGCTGGCTCTCCCCGGACGAGGTCGCCATGCTCTCCTCGATGCCGCGCCGCCGGGAGGCCCGCCAGTGGGCCCGGGCCAACGCCGGCCGCCGCGGGCTCAGCGCGATGCAGGGTTTCCAGGACACCGCTTCCGAGCTGGCCCTGCTCCGTCGGCGCATGCACCACGACGCCGCCGACGCCCACGCCCGGGAGCAGGAGCGCGCCCTGCTGCGGGCGCTCGCCGCGCGCCGTGCCGAGTTCGTCGGGATGCCGGTGAGCTGACCACCGACGGGCCTGCGAGGATCCGGGGGTGACCGCCGCCCTCGCCGCCGCCCAGCGCATCGCTCCCGACCTCGTGGCACTGCGTCGCCGACTGCACCGCATCCCCGAGGTCGGCATGGACCTGCCCGAGACGCAGGCGGTGGTCCTCGAAGCGCTCGCCGGCCTCGACCTCGAGGTGACGACGGGTCAGTCGCTGAGCTCCGTCGTCGCCGTCCTCCGCGGTCGGGCCCCGCACGACGGGGAGCGCCCGGTCGTCCTGCTCCGCGGCGACATGGATGGGCTACCCGTCGCCGAGGAGGTCGACGTCGACTACGTGTCGCAGCGGCCGGGCGCGATGCACGCCTGCGGACACGACCTCCACGTCGCCGCGCTCGTCGGGGCGGCCCGGGTGCTGCACGAGCTGCGGGACGAGCTCGTCGGCGACGTCGTCCTGATGTTCCAGCCGGGCGAGGAGGGGCCCGGTGGTGCCGAGCCGATGATCCGGGAGGGGCTGCTCGAGGCCGCGGGTCGGCGCGTCGACGCCGCGTACGCCGTCCACGTCTACTCGGCGGAGCACCCGCGGGGGGTCTGGTTCGGCCGGCCGGGTCCGCTGATGGCCGCTGCCGACGAGGTGCGCGTCGTCATCCACGGGAAGGGCGGGCACGGCGCGGCGCCGGAGCAGGCGAAGGACCCGGTGCCGGTCGCGTGCGAGGTCGTCCTTGCGTTCCAGACCGCGGTCACCCGGCGGTTCAGCATCTGGGACCCGGTCGTGCTCACCGTCGGCCGGGTCGCCGCGGGGACCAAGGACAACATCATCCCGGACGACGCGCACGTGGAGGCGACGCTGCGGACGTTCTCCCGGGAGCAGCGCGCCCTGGCGCACGAGGTCGTCGCGCAGGTGGCCGACGGGGTCGCGGCCGCCCACGGGATGACCGCGGACGTCGTCATCGAGAACGGCTACCCCGTGACGGTCAACGACGAGGCGGAGTTCGCCTTCGCGCGGGGCGTGGTCACCGACCTCTTCGGTGCCGGGCGCTGGGCCGACATGGTGAACCCGGAGGCCGGATCGGAGGACATGGCCTTCGTCCTCGAGGAGGTGCCCGGGGCCTACCTCAACGTCAGCGCGTGCGCCCACGAGGACCTCGCCCTCGCCGAGGACAACCACTCCCCACGGGCCGCGTTCGACGACTCGGTCGTGCCCGACGTCGCGGCGGCGCTCGCCGAGATGGCGCTGCGCCGCTCCCGGATGCCGGTTCGGGACTGACCGACGATGAGCGGCGCCGCGGCCCTCGCCACCTGCCTCGTGGTGATGCTCGCGGTGAACGTCTGGGTCCACGTCGGGCCCCACCGCTGGCAGCCGGTCACCGGCCCCCTGCTCGCCGGGCTGCTGCTCGTCGTCGGCCGGAGCGCCGGCCTGTCCTGGGACCAGCTCGGGCTGGGTCCCGGGTCGTGGGCACGCGGGCTGGCGTGGGGCGGCCTCCTCGCTGCCGGCGTGGCAGCCGTCTACGCGGTCGGGCTCTCCGTCCCACGGCTGCGCGGCCTCTTCACCGACGAGAGGCACCGGCCCGGCGGCCGCTCCGCCTTCTACCTCGCACTCCTCGCCGTTCCCCTGGGCACCGTCGTCTTCGAGGAGGTGGCATTCCGCGGTGTCCTGTGGGGCCTCCTCGAGGCCGAGCACGGCGTGGCGTGGGCGGTGGGCCTCACCTCGGTGCTCTTCGGGCTCTGGCACGTCCTGCCCGCAGTCGCCGGCGTCGAGGCGAACACGCCGGGCGGTGCACCGAGCCGCGGGGTCGTGGTGCGGTACGTCGCCGCCACCGTGGCGTTCACCGCGGTCGCCGGTCTCGCTTTCGCGGTGCTCCGCGACCGCAGCGGGAGCGTCCTGACGCCGGCGCTGCTCCACTGGGCCACCAACGGCCTGGGAGTACTCGCGGCGGCCCTGGCCTGGCGCTGGACGCCGATGCGGGACTGAGCGGCGGTCCTTCCTCAGTCCTCCTGGTAGACCTCCCACCGGAGCAGCTCGCGCCGGCGGACGGCCTCCTCGACCCTGGCGAGCTCCTCGGGGGAGGCCGGCAGGTCGTAGACGGCGCTGACGAAGCGGGGCAGGTCCGGCCGGTAGTCGTGGCCCCACGCCTGGTACGTGCCGGGCACCTGGGCGTTCTTGAGGTCGACGAGGGTGTGGAAGAACGTCGTCACGGGCCGCCAGCGCAGGTCGCGGGGGATGCCGCGCGGACTGGCCCCCTCGAGGTGCTCGACGCGGGGGCGCTCCGGCCCGAGCCACGTCGGCTCGGTCGTGAGGAGGTCCGCGCCGAACCTCGTGACGCCGTCGTTGTCGTGGCTGAGCAGCACGAACGGCGGGACGCCACCGCGCTCTGCTGCCACCGCCTCGAGCTGCCCGATGTCGTTGACGACGGCCACGCGGGACCGGTCGACGTCGAGACGCTCGGGTCCGGTGACCTCGCGCATCCAGCCGCTCCCGTAGGGGGTGCCGATCCACAGGGCCCGGTCGATGCCCAGGGCCTGGAGGCCGAGGGTTCCCCAGTGGAGGAAGACGTCCTGGCTCGTGTGCGCGCCCAGGCTCTCGCCGAAGAGGACGACGCGGGGGCGCGGGCCGTCGGTGCGCCGCAGCCGCTCGAGGATGCGCAGCCAGAGCAGCCGGTTCTGCTCCCGCGCCCGGCCGACCCGGCCGAGGGAGAGGGGGGAGGGCCGGTTCGAGTACTGCATGGTGACCGACGCGACGTCCCCGAGGGAGAGGTACTGCGCCGCCGCGAGGGCGACGTAGTTGACGTAGCCCAGGCCCGTCGGGGACACGAGGACGAGCAGGGAACGGTCGAAGGCGCCGGTCCGCTCCATTTCGGCGAGGGCCAGGTCGACCCGCTCGCGGGGGGTGGGGGCGCTGTCGAGGCCGACGTAGACCTGGACCGGCGCGGCGACTGCGGGGCGGCCCATCACGGTCTCGATGGACAGGTCCGGCAGGCCGGCGGGTCGGTCCCGAAGCGGCGCGGGACGGACGTGGGTCAGCATGTGCCGGCGACCCTCCTTGCCGAGCGTCGCCCACGGGACGAGGCTGCCCGGTCCGCCGCTCAGTGTCGGACCGGTCCACCTGGTTCCCTCCTCGCCCCCGAACACCGGCTCGTCGGACGCGGCTCCCGCCTCGACCCCGCGCATCGCGCGGGTCCACAGCGCCGATGTCCCCGCCGCGATGAGCCCGAGGCTCGCGGCGTGCACGGTGAGCCGCCACGCGTGCGGACCGCCGGGCAGTGCCGCCGCCAGGGCGCTGCCCGCCGACTCGGCGAGGAGGTGCTCGCCGTAGGCGACGGCCGCCAGACCGCCCTCGACACCGGCGGCGACGAGGAGCGATCGGGGGAGCGGCGGTGCCGTGGGATGCTCCGCGTCCTCGCCCCCCGGCACCCGGCGACGCCGGTCGATGACGAAGGCCAGCGCCAGGCCGAGCGGGACGGCGACCGGGAGCGAAGCCACCCTGCCGCCGGCGTCGAGCCGGTCGTCGAGCGCGCGCAGCACGAGCCGGGTGGCCTCGAGACTCACCGCCGCCACGCCCGAGGTCGCGCCCCGCCACCCGGCCTGCCGCAGCGCTCCACGCGCGATCGCCTCCCCGGGGCGGGACGGGAGCCATCGCCGCAGTGCCAGCCCGACGGGGACGGCGGCCGCGTCGACGGCGAGCACGAGCGCCCGCTCACGGCCGGTGGGGCCGATCCAGCCGGGGCCGGGGAGGCGCGAGAGGCGGGCCGCAGCCGCCTGGAGGGCGTCCTGGGCGCCGAGGGCGAGGAGGTAGTGGACGCCCGTGGCCAGTCCGGTGGCCAGCCCCTGGTCGACGGGGCTCCGCCGGGAGAGCCCGGGCGCGAAGCTCTCCGGGATCTTCGCCGCCGCGACGACGAGCCCCACCTGCACCCCGAGGTCGGTGGCGGCGGACGGCGCCGTGACGGTGCGGGAGCGGTGCGCGGGCATGGCGTGGGTCCCCCAGGTTGGACGGGGCGGTGGGTGTCAGCCACAGCACAGCACACCGGGGCCGATCGCGGTAAGGGCCTGTCGTCGCTCACCCGGGGGGCGAGCTGCGGCGGATGCGTCCCTCATACACTGGCGGCGGTGCCTCGGCACCGGGCCCCCGTAGCTCAGCTGGACAGAGCAAGAGCCTTCTAATCTCGAGGTCGCAGGTTCGAGTCCTGCCGGGGGCGCGTGATGAACCTCCTCCGGCGAACGGCGTCGTTGCCCGGGCTTCGGTCGGTCCTCCTCCGGCCCGGGATCCGGCGACGGGTCGCCGGGGTCCTCGCCCTTCGCTTCCTCGTCGCCGCGTTTGCGACGTCCACGCCACTGAGCGTCCTCGCCGGGGAGGTCGCGCGGCGAGGTGAGGTCGGGGTGTACCGGCTGCGGAGTTCCGGGCGGACCGTGGCGCTCCAGCACGGGCGCGACATGGAGCCGCTGTTCGAGCTGTTCGTCCGGGGCGAGTACGAACCGCCTCAGGCCCTCGTCCCACGGCTGGATCCCGACCGGATCCGCGAGGTCCTCGACGTCGGGGCGAACGTCGGGATGTTCGCCGCCTGGGCGTTGGGGCGCTGGCCGCGTTCCCGGGTGACCTGTGTCGAGCCGTCACCCCAGAACCTGACGGTGTTGCGCCGTGTGGTCGGCACCGAGAGCGGCCGGCTCGAGCTCGTCGAGGCGGCAGTCGGGACTGAAGCGGGGGAGGCGGGTTTCGTCGACGGCTGGGGTGGCGGGTCCCACCTCAGCACGCAGGCCGAGGACGGCGAGGTCACGACCGTCCCGGTGGTCGACTACCTGCCCCTCTTCGCGAGGGCGGACTTCGTGAAGATGGACATCGAGGGTGCCGAGTGGCCGATCCTCGCGGACGACCGGCTCGCAGAGGTCGGTCCGACGGTTCTGGTCCTCGAGTACCACCGAGTCGGCGCTCCGTTCCTCCCCGCGGTCGACGCGGCGTATGAGCTCCTCACGGGCGCCGGCTTCCAGGTGGAGCACGGTCACGCCAACTACTGGGGGCACGGGACCCTCTGGGCGTGGAAGGACTGAGTCCCCGCGCCGGGGGGCGTCACCGTCCGAGAGGCGGGCGGGCCAGGACCTCGTACTGGGGTCGGTGACCTCGCTCCCTCGGCAGGTGCGACTCGACGACGACCACCTCCTCGGCTCGCCACCCGGGTCCCTCGTAGGTGTCGAGGACCCGGACCCACCGGGATGCGTCGAGCGGCCGGGCGAACCGCGCGAGCGTCAGGTGCGCGCGGAACGGGCCGCCCTCCGGCGCCGCGCCGACGACGGCGCAGGCCGAGCGCACCGCCCGCGCGAGCGGAGTCAGCCTCTCCGCCCCGTGGACCCCCGCCCAGAGGACCCGGGCGCGGTCGACACCGGGGAAGCAGCCGCCCCCCGCGATGACGAGGTCGACCGGCGCCCGACCGGAGGCGGCGGCGGCGACCTTGTCGAGCATCGGCTCGACCACCCGGTCGGGGGCGGACGGCATGAACGCGAGCGTCAGGTGCCACTGGTCGGGCGGGGACCAGCGAGGTCCCTCGACGTCGCGTCGCGGCTCGAGGAACTCCGCGAGGTGGTCGAGGGCCTCGGCAGGGGGCACGACGGCGACGAAGACACGCACATCATCATCATCGGCCTCGCCGGGCCTGCTGCGCTGGTCGGAGCCCTCCGGTCGTTAGGCTGGCGACGTGGTGGCCGACCGTGACGTGGGGTCCCTCGTCGCTGCCGTCCAGGGGCTGCGCGACGAGGTCGAGCGGGCCGTCCTCCCGCTCGACGTCCCGGGTCGGCCCGAGGCGGAGACCGCCCGGCTCCAGCTGCTCCGCCAGCTCGACGACTACGTCATCCCCCGCCTCCGCTCCCTCGACGCCCCGCTGCTCGCCGTCGTCGGCGGCTCGACGGGCGCGGGCAAGTCGACCCTCGTCAACAGCATCGTCGGTGCCGAGGTGAGCCGCGCCGGCGTGCTGCGGCCGACGACGACCTCGCCGGTGCTCGTCCACCACCCTGCCGACGTGCGCTGGTTCGAGGGGGACCGGATCCTCCCCGGCCTGGCCCGGGTCACCGGCCGGCGGACCGGCGAGGAGCAGGCGGGAACCGTCCGGCTCGTGGCGTCCGAGGCGCTGCCTGCGGGAATGGCCCTGCTCGACGCCCCCGACATCGACTCCGTCGTCACGGCGAACCGCGAGCTGGCGACCCAGCTCCTCGCCGCCGCCGACCTCTGGCTCTTCGTCACGACCGCGGCACGGTACGCCGACGCGGTCCCGTGGGACCTGCTCCGGACCGCCGCCGACCGGGGCACCGCGGTCGCCATCGTCCTCGACCGCGTGGCGCCGGAGGCGGTCGGCGAGATCCGCCCGCACCTCGCCGGGATGCTGCGCGAGCAGGGCCTGCCGACGGCCCCCATCTTCACCGTGCCGGAGGTCGCCCTGACCGACGACGGCCGGCTGCCCCCCGAGGCGATGGGCCGGCTGCGGGCCTGGCTCGAGGCGCTCGCCGGCGACGCCCGGGCCCGCGACATCGTCGTGGGCCAGACCCTGCGTGGCGCAGTCGACTCGCTCTCGGCCCGAACCGCGGCCCTCGTCGCGGCCAGCCGCGCCCAGGAGGACGCCGAACGTGGGCTCGCCGCCGCCGCAGTCGAGTCCTTCGCGGTGGCGCACGACCGGGTCGCGGAGGGGATGACCGACGGGTCCCTGCTCCGCGGCGAGGTCCTGGCCCGGTGGCAGGAGTTCGTCGGGACGGGGGAGTTCTTCCGGCAGGTCGAGTCGACCATCGGGCGGTGGCGGGACCGGATCGCGGCCGCCCTCAAGGGGTCGCCGCCCCCGCCGCAGACGCTCGGGGAGGCGCTGCACACCGGCGTCGCGGCCCTCGTCGTCGCGCACCTCGAGGCGGCGACCTCCGAGACTGCACGCGCCTGGCGCCGGCTGCCCGGCGGCCCCGAGCTCGTCGCCGACGACCCGGGTCTGGCCCGTCCCGCCGCCGACGCCGGCGACCGGGTCGAGCGCCTGGTCCGCGACTGGCAGGGCGAGGTCCTCGAGCTCGTGCGGACCGAGGGGCAGGGCCGGCGGACCAACGCCCGGGTCGCCGCGTACGGCGTCAACGCCATCGGCCTGTTCCTCATGCTCGTCGCCTTCGCCCACACCGGGGGGCTCGTCGGCGCCGAGATCGGCATCGCGGGCGGGACCGCCGTCCTGGCGCAGCGGGTCCTCGAGGCCATCTTCGGCGACCAGGCGGTCCGGGACATGGCGGCCAAGGCCCGCACCCGCCTCCTCGAACGCGTCGACGGGCTGTACGCGGAGGAGCGTGCTCGTTACGACGCCGCCATCGCCGGACGGTCCGCGTCGGCCGGGCAGGGCGAGCGGCTCGGCGCGGCGGCGGCCCGGCTGACGACGGTGTCGCGGTGAGCCCGCTGCGGATGGGGTCCGCCCGCGGCGTGGTCGTGTCACCCGAGGAGCTCGCGGCCGCCGCGGGCGCCCTCGGCGCCGCGGTCGAGGCGGGGGGTGCCGAGCTCCCCCGGGGCGAGCGCAGCCGCGCCATGGCGGTCGTCGACAAGGTCGACCAGCGGACCTCGCTCGTCGGCGGGCACACGGTCGTGGCCCTCGCCGGCGCGACGGGGAGCGGCAAGTCCTCGCTCTTCAACGCCCTCGTCGGCGAGGAGGTCGCGGCAGTCGGGGTGCGGCGCCCGACGACGTCGACCCCCACGGCCGCGGTCTGGGGTGACGAGCCGGCCGGGGATCTCCTCGACTGGCTGGGCGTCGGCACGCGGCACCACGTGTCGTCGGAGGCCGGGCCCGGCGGCCAGGTGGGGACGCTCGACGGCCTCGTGCTCCTCGACCTGCCCGACCTGGACTCGCGCGAGCTGTCGCACCGCGCCGAGGCCGCGCGCGTCCTCGAGCTCGTCGACCTCTTCGTCTGGGTCACCGACCCGCAGAAGTACGCCGACGCCCGGCTGCACGACGACCACGTGCGGGCGTTGTCGACCCACGGCGCGGTGACGATGGTCGTCCTCAACCAGGCCGACCGCCTCCTCCCGGAGCAAGTCGACACCTGCCGCGCGGACCTCGTCCGGCTCATGGCGCTCGACGGCATCCCGGGAGCGACGGTCCTCGCCACGTCGGCGACGACGGGTGAGGGCCTCGACGAGCTCCGCCAGCGGCTCGCCAACGCCGTGGCCGGGCGGACGATGACCCGGGCCCGGCTCGCCGCCGACGTCCGGGCCGCCGCGGGCACGCTGTCCGGCCACGTGGGCCGGGCGGAGACCGGGCTCGGCGGGGAGGAGCGCGCGGACCTCGTCGACGCGCTGGCCCGGAGCGCGGGCGTCCCCACGGTCGTCGACGCGGTGGAGCGGGACTACCGGATGGCGGCCGCCACGTACACGGGGTGGCCGTTCACGCGCTGGGTCCACCGGCTGCGCGCCCGGCCGCTGCGGCGGCTGCGGCTGGACGGCCGGGAGGTCAAGGTGTCCGACGCCGACGTGCGCTCGGTGCTCGGCCGCTCCTCGCTCCCGCCACCGACACCGGCGGCCCGGGCGGGCGTGGCGCTGGCGACGCGCCGGGTCGCCGACCGGGCCGGGCGGGACCTGCCCACCCCGTGGGCGGACGCCGTGGAGCGAGCCGCGGCCCCGGCCGACGCGGACCTCGGGGACGCCCTGGACCGTGCGGTCGTCGGGACCTCGCTGCACGCCCGGACCCCGGTGTGGTGGCGGGTCGTCGGCACCGTCCAGCTGCTGCTCGCCGTCGCCGCCCTCGCCGGCGTCGCCTGGCTCGGCCTCTACGCCCTCGCCGGGTGGCTCCAGCTCGACGCGGTCGTCCCCGACCCGCCGACGGTCGGTGTCCTCCCGGTGCCGTTCCTCCTCCTCGCCGGCGGACTGGTCCTCGGGCTGCTCCTCGCGATGGTGTCCGCATGGGCCGCCCGGGTCGGGGCGCGACGTCGAGGACGGGTCATGGACCGGCGCCTCCGCGAGGCGATCGGCGAGGTGGCCGACGCGAAGATCCTCGCGCCGGTCCAGCGGGTGCTCGACCGGCACGCGGCCACCCGTGAGGCGTTGCGCCGCGCCGCGGCGACCTGATCCGGCGGCTCCCCCGGGACAGCCACCCGTCCGTTCGGGCGGGATCGGATGGCCGAACGGACGACACGCCGCGCCCGATGCGCACACCTACGGAATCCGTGCCTACAGTGGTGCACCAAGGGCTGAGGCCCGGGAACCCCTGCACCCGGGCCTCGCCCCTTTTTTCTGCCCTGACCCTGCTGCGAGGCCGCCGTCCACAGGCGCTGCCGGCTCGGGCGGTCGTCCACAGGTGTCGCCGCGGCTCTTTCCGCACACCGTGCCCCCGCGCGAGCGTGGAGCCGTCGGCCCCGAACCCCCGGGGCCGAGGGAGGGAGAGCAGCGATGTACGAGACGCACGTGACCATCCAGGGCCGGCTGGTGGCCGACCCTGTGGTCAAGGAGGGTCGCCACGGCCCCTTCACGACCTTCCGGGTCGCGCAGTCGACGCGGCGGCCGGTCCGGGGGGAGCCGGGACAGTGGACCGACTCGGACCCGAGCTACTACGACGTGAGCGTCTACCGCGGGATGGGGGAGAACGCGGCCCGGTCCCTGCGGAAGGGCCACCCCGTCCTCGTCCACGGCACGCTACGGGTTCGGTACTACGTCCGCGCTGACGCGTCGTCGGGGACGTCCGTGGAGCTGGAGGCGGCGTCGGTCGGGCACGACCTGCGCTGGGGCTCCACGCAGTACACCCGCAACGGGGACCTCGCCCCGACCCTCCCGGTCCGCGGGGCGGCATCGGTCGTGGGTCCTGACGCGCCGGGCGACCCGGACCACGACGACTACGTCGTCGTCGAGGGTCCCTCGGTTCCGGGGGGCGCCCCCGGGGCCGCCGACACAGGTCCGCTCGTCCCCCCGGAGCGCGAGGACGCCGCCTGAGGGCCCGGGCGCCCGGGCACGGATTCGGGCCGGACGGGGTCCGCTCTATAGCCTTGGGGGCATGCCCGAGTTCATCTACGTGATGTCGCGCGCCCGCAAGGCGCACGGCGACAAGGTCATCCTCGACGACGTCACGCTGTCGTTCCTGCCCGGAGCCAAGATCGGTGTCGTCGGCCCGAACGGCGCGGGCAAGTCCTCGGTCCTGAAGATCATGGCCGGCCTCGACCACCCGTCCAACGGGGAGGCACGGCTGACCCCGGGCTACTCCGTCGGGATCCTCATGCAGGAGCCCGAGCTCGACGACACCAAGACGGTCCTCGGGAACGTCGAGGAGGGCGCGGGCGAGATCAAGGCCAAGCTCGACCGCTACAACGAGATCTCGGCGCTCATGGCCGAGCCGGACGCCGACTTCGACACGCTGATGACCGAGATGGGTCACCTCCAGGAGGCCATCGACGCCGCCGACGCCTGGGACCTGGACTCCCAGCTCGAGCAGGCGATGGACGCCCTCCGCTGCCCGCCGCCGGACGCCGACGTCAGCGTCCTCTCCGGCGGTGAGCGCCGCCGGGTCGCGCTGTGCAAGCTGCTCCTCCAGAAGCCGGACCTGCTCCTCCTCGACGAGCCGACGAACCACCTCGACGCCGAGTCGGTGCTCTGGCTCGAGCAGCACCTGGCCGCCTACCACGGCGCCGTCGTCGCGGTCACCCACGACCGGTACTTCATGGACAACGTCGCCGAGTGGATCCTCGAGCTCGACCGCGGCCGGGCCTACCCGTACGAGGGCAACTACTCGACGTACCTCGAGAAGAAGCAGGCCCGCCTCGAGGTCCAGGGCAAGAAGGACGCCAAGCTCGCCAAGCGCCTCGCCGAGGAGCTCGAGTGGGTCCGCAGCAACGCCAAGGCGAAGCAGACCAAGTCCAAGGCCCGGCTCCAGCGCTACGAGGAGATGGCCGCCGAGGCGGACCGGACCCGCAAGCTCGACTTCGAGGAGATCCAGATCCCCCCGGGTCCGCGCCTCGGGAGCAAGGTCATCGAGGTCCGCGGCCTGCGCAAGGGCTTCGGCGAGCGGCTGCTCATCGACGACCTGTCCTTCACTCTGCCGCGCAACGGCATCGTCGGCGTCATCGGCCCGAACGGGGTCGGCAAGACCACCCTGTTCAAGACGATCGTCGGGCTGGAGCAGCCGGACGCCGGCACCGTCGACATCGGCGAGACCGTGAAGATCTCCTACGTCGACCAGAGCCGTGGCGGGCTGGACCCGAACAAGAACCTCTGGGAGACGGTCTCCGGCGGCCACGACTACATCCAGGTGGGTCACGTCGAGATCCCGTCGCGCGCCTACGTCAGCCAGTTCGGCTTCAAGGGCCCGGACCAGCAGAAGAAGGCCGGGGTGCTCTCCGGTGGCGAGCGGAACCGGCTCAACCTCGCGCTCACCCTCAAGGAGGGCGGCAACCTGCTCCTCCTCGACGAGCCGACGAACGACCTCGACGTCGAGACCCTCGGTTCCCTCGAGAACGCCCTGCTCGACTTCCCGGGATGCGCCGTCGTCATCAGCCACGACCGCTGGTTCCTCGACCGGGTGGTCACCCACATCCTCGCGTACGAGGGTGACGACGAGAACCCGGCGAAGTGGTACTGGTTCGAGGGCAACTTCGAGTCCTACGAGAAGAACAAGGTCGAGCGCCTCGGCGAGGAGGCGGCGCGCCCGCACCGCGTCACCTACCGCAAGCTGACCCGCGACTGATCGTCGGGCGCAGGGCCGGCCAGCAGGCCCCTCGACGCCGACGCGGCGGCGTGCTGTGCTGGGCGGGTGTCCTCCCCTTCATCCGGCGTGCGACCACTGACCCCGGAGCGCTTCGAGGACGTCGTCGACCTGTTCGGGACCAGGGGTGACCCGTCCTGGTGCTGGTGCCAGTACTTCCTGACGACGGGGAGCGGCTACACCACATCCGCGCAGGACAACAGGACGGCGCTCCAGCACCAGGCCGGCGGCCCGTCCCCGCCCGGCCTGCTGGCGTTCGAGGACGACCTGCCCGTGGGCTGGGTCCAGGTCGGCCCGCGCCGCGACTTCCCGCGCCTGGTCGCCAACCGGCGTCTGCTCGAGGCGAGTGGCGTGCCGGCACCCGACGCCTCGGTGTGGGCGGTCACGTGCTTCGTCGTCCGCGTCGGGCACCGGCGGCGCGGATGGTCCGCCCGGCTCCTCGACGCCGCCGTCGGCGCGGCCCGCGAGGCCGGAGCCCACGGGGTCGAGGGGTACCCGGTGGACGTCGCGGCGCGCACGACCCGCGTGGCGGGAGCCGAGCTCTACCACGGGGCGCTGTCGACCTTCGTGGCCGCCGGGTTCACGGAGGTCGGCCGGACCGGCGCCACCCGCCCGGTGGTCCGACTCGAGCTCCGGTGACGCCGCGTCCACTCGCGGCCGGGACCGCGATCCCCGGCTAGGGTGTCGGCCGTGGAGACCGCGAGCGCAGCACCGCACCTCCTCTCCGTGGTCGTCCCGGTCTACCAGGGGTCCCGTACCCTCCCGGCGCTCGTCGACGAGATCGCGGCGTCGACGCAGGCGCGCACCAGCCCCGCGGGCCGCCCCTACCGGGTCACCGAGCTCGTCCTCGTCGACGACTGCGGCCCGGACGGCTCGGACCGCGTCATCCGTGACCTCGCCGGCCGCCACGACTGGGTGCGGCCGGTGTGGCTCAGCCGGAACTTCGGTCAGCACGCGGCGACCCTCGCCGGCGTGGCGGCGTCCGGTGGCGAGTGGGTCGTGACGATGGACGAGGACGGTCAGCACGACCCCGAGCACCTCGGCGTGCTCCTCGACACCGCGATGGCCGAGCAGGCCGACGTCGTCTACGCCAAGCCGACCAACGAGCCGCCCCACGGCGCGCTGCGCAACCTCGCGTCCCGGTCGGCCAAGTGGTTCGTCGGCCGCGTCGCGAAGGGGGCCCGAGCCGCCGACTTCAACAGCTACCGCCTGATCCTCGGCGAGGTCGCCCGCTCCGTGGCCGCGTACGCCGGCCCGGGTATCTACCTCGACGTCGCCATCTCATGGGTCGCTCGCCGGGTGGCGACGGCACCACTCCCCATGCGGGTCGAGGGGGACCGGCCCTCCGGGTACGACCTGCGCCGCCTCCTCTCGCACTTCTGGCGGCTCGTCCTCTCGAGCGGGACCACGCCCCTGCGCTGGGTCAGCATGACCGGCGCCGGTGCCCTCCTCCTCGCCCCCGTCGTCGCCATCGTCCTCGTCGTGGGTCGAGCGAGCGGGCGCTGGGAGGTCCCCGGCTGGACCTCGACGATGATCCTCCTCATGGTGACCACCGGGGCCATCCTCTTCGCCCTCGGTGTCATCGCCGAGTACGTCGGCATGGCGGTCAACATGGCGATGGGCAAACCGCTGTACCTCCCGGTCCGCGACCGCGCAGACGGCCCCCTGGGGCGGGACGGCGGGGCGTGAGCCGGAGCCCGATCGCCTGGGTCGTCGGGTCGGGCGGCCTCGTCGGGCGGCACGTCGCCGCCGGGCTCGAGGCGACCGGGCACGACGTGCTCACCTCGCGCGTCCCCTGGGACGACGAGGACTCCGCGACGGCGCGCCTCGCCGCCGAGGTCGAGCGGTTCGAGCGCCTGCGGTCGGGGCGCCCCTGGACCCTCGCCTGGTGCGCCGGCGCCGGCGTGGTGTCCACCCCGGCCGAGGCGCTGGCCGCGGAGGAGCGGGTCTTCGCGGCGACCCTGGGGCGCCTCGCCGCCGGGACCACGGACGGCGCGTCCGGCGTCGTCTTCCTCGCCTCGTCGGCCGGCGGCCTGTACGCGGGCTCGTCCGACCCTCCGTTCAGCGAGGCGACGCCGCCGCGCCCCCTCGTGCCGTACGGCCGGACCAAGCTCGCCATGGAGGAGCACGTCCGGCGGCTCGCGCCCCCGACGGGATGGCGGGCCGTCCTCGGCCGGCTCGCGAACGTCTACGGCCCCGGGCAGACGCTCGGGAAGCCTCAGGGGCTGCTCTCCCAGCTCTGCCTCGCCGACGCGACCGGGCAGCCGCTACCGGTCTTCGTCTCGATGGACACCCTGCGGGACTACGTCTTCGTCGAGGACGCCGCCCGGATGGTCGTCCGCAGCGTCGAGCTCGCCCGGTCCGAGTCCCCTGGATCGGTCGTGCCGAAGGTCATCGCGTCCGGCACGCCGGTGACGGTGGGTCATCTCATCGGCGAGGCCCGGCGGGTCTTCCACCGGCCGCTGCGCACCATCCCGCTCCCCGGCGGCGCGGGGCAGGTGCTCGACCTCCGCCTGCGCTCGGTGCGATGGACCGAGCTCGACGCCCTCGCCCGGACGACCCTCGCCGCCGGCCTCTCCGCGACGGCCGCCGACGTCCGCTCCCGCGTCGTGGCCGGCGGTCCGCTCGACGGCTGAACCGGCCTCAGCCGACCCGCGTCGCGGCGAGGAACACGGAGGAGCCGAACGGCAGGTCGCGTCGCCGCAGCAGCGCCTCGTCGACCCTCGAGAGCCCGATGAGGGCGGTGTTCAGCGCGCGGGGGACCTTCGGCACCGCGACGACGTCGACCGGGCCCTGGTGCCGCGCGCCGCGGACCTTCCGCGCGGTGCGCTCCGCGACGAAGAGCGGGAAGACGGAGGCGAAGCCGTAGGTGGCGCGGTCGACCCGGAAGCCGGCCCGCTCGAGCGCCGCGACGGCGCGGGCCTTCGTGTACCGGCGGTGGTGCCCGTTCGCGACGTCGAAGTCGCTCCACGCCCACGCGTACGCGGGCACCGACATGACGAAGCGACCGCCGGGGCGGAGCACGCGGCGCACCTCGTCGAGGGCGACACGTTCGGGCTCGCAGTGCTCGATGACGTCGAAGGCGGCGACCGCGTCGAACGTGTCGTCCGGGAACGGCAGGGCCAGTGCCGAGCCGCAGACACCGTCGTGGCCGAGCCCGCGGGGGTCGATGTCGAGCGCGACGGTGCGGGCGGTCGCCTCCCGGAACCAGGCGGCGCTCGGCCCGTCGGCGCTGCCGAGGTCGAGGGCGAGCCCGGCCCCCTCGACGTGGCGGCGCAGGGCCGCTCCGAGGAGGCGCGCACGCGCGACGTACCACCAGTAGTCCGGGGCGGCGATGGACGGGGAGCCCCCGTGCCCCGCGTCGACACTCACCGCGACAGGCTAACCGGTGGGGGAGGGCGCCCCGGAGGGTGCTCCCGGCCCCTGCCGCAGGGTCCGGTGGGCCGAGTAGGCGAGCAGCCCGGCGGCGAGCGCGGTCACCGCCGTCGTGGCTCCGAAGACCTCGCCGAGACGGAAGGCGCACACGAGGACCACGACATTGGCCGCCTCGGCTCCCGACGCCCACGGCCCCACCGGTGGCCCGGGGCGTACTGGGCCGATGGCGAACACCACGGTGACCACGAGATAGGCACCGAGGAGGACCCAGCCACCCTCCATCAGCGCTCCCCAGTAGGCGTTGTGGAAGAGGAAGTCACCGCTCTGGAGGTGCACCCAGGCCTCCCCGAGCCCCGACCCCTGCCACGGGGCTGACTCGAGCTTGAGCTTCGAGGCCGCGTCGATCCGCGCCCGGAACCAGTCGGTGCCGCCCCGGTCTGCGAAGACACCGATCCGGGCGTAGTCGTTCTCGAGGACGGTGACGAAGGCCGCGAGGGCCAGGGCCAGGAGGAGCCGTCCGAACCGGCTCAGCCGCGGTCGGAGGAGGAACCACGCGATGCCGCACGTCAGCGCGGCGAGCGAGGTGCGGGAGCCGGTGGTCCAGACCAGCGCCGAGGTGATCGCGAGGACGAGGACCATCCGGCGGCGGGACGACACGAGGCCCGCGAGGAGCAGCCCGACGGCGGCGTAGGCGAGGC
>DASSQJ010000210.1:0-3687 GCA_035702545.1 Phycicoccus sp. | reverse complement strand
ACGTTGGCCTTGATGAGGCCGGTGACGACGTCGACGCTCGGGCGCTGGGTCGCGAGGACGAGGTGGATGCCCGCGGCGCGCGCCAGCTGGGTGATCCGGACGATCGACTCCTCGACGTCGCGGGGCGCCACCATCATGAGGTCGGCGAGCTCGTCGACGACGACGAGCAGGTAGGGGTAGGGCGCGAGGACGCGTTCGGAGCCGGGCAGCGGCTGCAGCGTGCCGGCCCGGACCGCCTTGTTGAAGTCGTCGACGTGCTTGAACCCGAACTGGGCCAGGTCGTCGTAGCGGGTGTCCATCTCGCGGACCACCCACTGGAGGGCCTCGGCGGCCTTCTTCGGGCTCGTGATGATCGGGGTGATGAGGTGCGGGATGCCCTCGTAGGCGGTCAGCTCGACGCGCTTGGGGTCGACGAGGACGAGCCGCACCTCGTCCGGGGTCGCCCGCATGAGGATCGAGGTGATCATCGAGTTGACGAAGCTCGACTTGCCCGAGCCCGTGGCGCCGGCCACGAGCAGGTGCGGCATCTTCGCGAGGTTCGCGATGACGTAGCCGCCCTCGACGTCCTTGCCGACCCCCATGACCATCGGGTGCTGGGTGCCGTGCGCGACCTGGCTGCGCAGGACGTCGCCGAGGCTGACCTTCTCGCGGTCGGCGTTCGGGATCTCGATGCCGATCGCGGACTTGCCGGGGATCGGGCTGAGGATCCGCACGTCGGCGCTCGCGACGGCGTAGGCGATGTTCTTCGAGAGCGCGGTCACCCGCTCGACCTTGATGCCGGGCCCGAGCTCGACCTCGTACCGGGTCACCGTCGGCCCGCGGGTGAAGCCGGTGACCTGGGCGTCGATGTCGAACTGGTCGAGGACGAGGGTGAGGGACTCGACGACCCGGTCGTTTGCCACGCTGCGGCTCTTGTGCGGGCTGCCGGGCTCGAGGACGGCGGGGTCCGGGAGCGTGTACGTCACGTCACCGGCGAGGAGCAGCTGCTCGACGCGCTGCGGGATGGCCGAGGTGGGCGGCGGCTCGAGCGGGGCCTTGGCCGCTGGTGCGGCGGACGTCTCGACGGCCGGGGACTCGTGGGCGGCACCGGTGGTCGGGCCGGTGGGCCGCTTCTGGCCGGGACGCAGCCGACGGCCGGTGCGCGGGTCGACGGCGGCCGCCTGCTCGAACGCCTCGTCCCCGACGAGCGGCCCCTCCGGGTCCGTGGCCCGCCGCCGGCGCCTGCCGGTCGGGGCGGCATCCTCCGCGGCCGCCGGCTCGGGGGTGTGGCCGGTGAGCCGGTCGAGGAGGGCGCGCAGCCGGGTGGGGACCTGGTGCACCGGCGTCGCGGTGAGCACGAGGACGCCGAAGGCGCCGAGGAGGAGGAGCAGCAGCACGGCGCCGTAGACCGACACCGCGGCCTCGAGGGGGCTCGAGGCGAGGAAGCCGAGGATGCCGCCGGCGGAACGCATCGCCTCCGCCCCCATCGGCGGGGTCGGGATGTCGTTCGCGACGTGGACCAGCCCGCAGGCCGAGAAGGCGAGTGCGGTGGTGCCGACCGCCATCCGCGAGGTCGCGGACTCCTCGCGCGGCGCACGCAGGACGCGGAGCCCGAAGAGGAGGAGGACGATCGGGACGGCGTACCCGACGGCGCCGAAGGTCCCGGCGACGACGGCGTGGACGACGACGCCCACGGCGCCGGGCATCCCCCACCACTCGCGCGCGGCGACGACGACGGCTAGGGCGAGGAGCAGCAGGCCCAGCCCGTCGCGACGGTGCTCGGGCTCGAGGTCGCGGCCGGTGTCCCCGACCTTGCGGGCCACGGCGCCGGTGGCGTGGGCCAGGCCCATCCACGTCGTGCGGGCGGCGCGCAGCGGCAGCGGCAGGCCGCCGGACCGGGCCCGGCCGCCGCCGCGGGAGCGCGGCGTGCCCTTGCGGTTCGCGGGTCGGGTCGAGCCGCTGCGCGCGCGGGACGTCGAGGACGTGCGTGTCGCCATGGTCGCAGGCTACGCGAGAGTCACACTGGACTCACGCGTCACACGCGGCGCGGGGGGAACTGTCCGGGGCCGGCTCGCCGCGGGTGGACGCCCCGCGAGGGCCCCTTGTCAGCAGGCGTCGGAGACGACGCTGCACGTGATGTTCGCGAGGTAGACCTGCTGGATGGCGTCGTCCGGCGGCCGCAGCGTCCGCGTCGCCGCGTTCCAGTACGTGAGGGCGATCGACCCGGACACCGGCCCGTCGATGGTCACCCGCGAGTTGCCGAGGCTCGACGTCGTGTCGTCCTGGGGGGTGTTCCCGTCGGTCGGGGCGAGCGGGGACGCCGCGGTCCCCGCCCCGGTCACCGCCGCCGCGTTCGTCACGACGGGGTCCGGCACGACCTCGACCCGGTCGATGAAGTCGTTGGGCACGACCGTGGCGCTGTCGATGTCGGTGATCGTGAAGGTGACGCCGGTGACCGTGAGCGGGGCCGACGTCGTCGCGTCACTGAAGGACACGGTGAGCTGCTGGCGAGCCGCCCGCTGGGGCGGGGTGGCACCGGCCGCGGTCGTGAGCCGCTGGCTGAGCACCAGGCCCCGCTGGGCCGGGGAGAGGCCCCCGACCCCCGCGCCGCTCACCGTGAGGTTGAGGTCGGTGAGCTCCATCTCGCCCGTGATGGCCGCGGAGAAGTCCACCCGCACCGTGGGGTCCGACGGCGACGGGGGCAGGACGAGGGCGAACGACTCGTACTTCGTGGTCCGCGTGTACGTCGCGCTCCCCGTGTCGAGCCAGTCGATCGTGTACTCGACGGGCGGGCACGGCGACGCGGCCGCGACGGGAGCGGCCGCTCCGACGACGACGACGGGCACCGACCAGGCGGCGCCGCGCGCGACGGTACGGCGCGTCGGACGGTGCTGCGGCAGGGCGGAGGGGCCTGGAGGCGGGGGCGTGGTCATCGGTCGCTCTCGTCGGTCGCGGACGTGTCTCGCCAGCGTAGGAGGCACTGGTGCCCTGACGTGCCGAAACGTGCGAAGTCGACGGTGCGGGAGTGACGGGTGAGGCCAGCCGCTCGGCGGCTCAGGCCTCGATGACGGTCGGGATGATCATCGGCCGGCGCCGGATCTTGCGCCCCATCCAGCCCCCGACGGTCCGGCGGATGACCTGCTGGAGCTGGTAGCTGTCGGTGACCCCCTGGGCCGCGGCGTCGTCGAGGGCGCGCTCGATCTGCGGGCGGATCTCGTCGAAGACGTCCTCGTCGGGCGCGAAGCCGCGGGCGGTGATCTCCGGCCCCGCGACGACCTTCCCGGTCATCGAGTCGACGACGACGATGACCGAGATGAAGCCCTCGTCGCGCAGGATCCGACGGTCCTTGAGGAGGGTCTCGTCGGCCTCCCCCACGGAGGAGCCGTCGACGTAGACGTAGCCGCACTCGACGGCGCCGGCGACCGAGACGCGCCCGTCGACGAGGTCGACGGCGACGCCGTCCTCGACGACGACGACGCCGCGGCGGTGGACGCCGGTCTGGATGGCGAGGTCGGCGTTGGCGACGAGGTGGCGCCACTCGCCGTGCACGGGGAGGACGTTCCTGGGTTTGACGATGTTGTAGAGGTACAGCAGCTCGCCGGCGCTCGCGTGGCCGGAGACGTGCACCCTCGCGTTGCCCTTGTGGACGACGTCGGCGCCGAGGCGCATCAGCCCGTTGATGACGCGGTAGACCGCGTTCTCGTTGCC
>DASSQJ010000209.1:0-6443 GCA_035702545.1 Phycicoccus sp. | reverse complement strand
ACTCCTACCGCGGAGCCACGGTCCACAAGGACGAGGTCGAGATGTTCGCCGACCTGCCGACGAAGGACAAGGACCCGCGCCGCTCCCTCCACGTCGACGACGTCCCGGTGCCCGAGCTCGCGCCGGGTGAGGCCCTCGTCGCGGTCATGGCGAGCGCCATCAACTACAACACGGTGTGGACCTCGATCTTCGAGCCGGTGCCGACCTTCGGCTTCCTCGAGCGCTACGGGCGGACCTCCGAGTACGCCCAGCGGCACGACCTGCCCTACCACGTGGTCGGCTCCGACCTCGCGGGCGTCATCCTCCGGGTCGGGCCCGGGGTCACCAAGTGGAAGCCGGGGACCGAGGTCGTCGCCCACTGCCTCTCCGTGGAGCTCGAGGACCACCACGGCCACGACGACACGATGATGGACCCGCAGCAGCGGATCTGGGGCTTCGAGACGAACTTCGGCGGGCTCGCCGAGGTCGCCGTCGTCAAGGCCAACCAGCTGATGCCGAAGCCGGCGCACCTCACGTGGGAGGAGGCCGCCTCCCCCGGCCTCGTCAACTCCACCGCCTACCGGCAGCTGATCAGCCACCACGGCGCCCAGATGAAGCTGGGTGACCGGGTGCTCATCTGGGGCGCCTCCGGGGGGCTCGGCTCCTACGCGACCCAGATGGCGCTCGCGGGCGGGGCCACCCCCATCTGCGTGGTCTCCTCGCCCGAGAAGGCGGCGATCTGCCGGGCCATGGGCGCCGAGCTCATCATCGACCGCAGCGCCGAGGACTACCGCTTCTGGAACGAGGAGGGCACTGCCCAGAACCCCAAGGAGTGGCAGCGCCTCGGCCGGCGGATCCGCGAGCTGACCGGGGGGCACGACGTCGACATCGTCTTCGAGCACCCCGGCCGGGAGACGTTCGGGGCGAGCGTCTACGTCGCCCGGAAGGGCGGCACCATCGTCACGTGCGCCTCGACGACGGGCTACCTGCACGAGTACGACAACCGCTACCTCTGGATGAACCTCAAGCGGATCGTCTCGAGCCACTTCGCGAACTACCGCGAGGCCTGGGAGGCCAACGACCTCATCGACCGCGGCATCATCCACCCCACCCTGAGCAAGACCTACACCCTCGAGGAGGTCGGGCAGGCCGCCCTCGACGTCCACCGCAACGCCCACCAGGGCAAGGTCGGCGTCCTGACGCTGGCTCCCGAGGAGGGCCTCGGCGTCAGCGACCCCTCGAAGCGGGCCCGCTTCGAGGCCGAGATCAACCGCTTCCGCGACACCTGAGCGCCGGACCCCAGCGGGTCTCGCGAGCCGCCCGGACGGCCCCGGTGCGCCGCACTAGGGTGAGCGCCGGAGGTGCGAGGTGAGGCTGTCGTCGCTGTGGGGCCCGGTCGAACGGTGGGGCGAGTACCGCCGTCGGCAGCGCCGCGCCCTCGAGGAGAGCAACCGGCTCGACGCCCTCCTCCCCGAGGAGACACCCACCCCGACCACCCCGCCGACGCCCCCTCCCGAGGCCGCGGGCGGCGCCGTGCCGGCTCCTCCCCCGGGCCCGCCCGGCCGGTCGCCGGAGGGTGCCGGGGGGCTCTTCGGCGTCGTCGGCCAGCCGCTGAACCGGCACAGCCCGTTCTACATCGGGTTCTTCGGGGCCACCGGGGCGATGCTCGCCTACGGGCTGTGGACGAGCTTCAGCCGGCTCGCGACGACGATCACCCTGCTCCTCGTCGCCTTCTTCCTCGCGCTGGCGCTCAACCCGGTCGTCGACCGCCTCGTCGCCCGCCGGATGGGCCGCTCCTCCGCCGTGGCCCTCGTCTTCTCCGGCCTCATCGTCGTCTTCGTCGTCATCGGCTTCCTCGTCGTGCCCCCCGTCGTGGCCCAGGGCACCCAGCTGGCCCAACAGGCGCCGCAGTACCTCCAGGACCTGCTGGACACCAGGTGGGTCAGCGACCTCGACCGGCACTACGACGTCATCGACCGGGTGCAGCAGGAGCTGTCCGCCCGGATGACGGACCAGACCTTCCTCGAGGGGGTGCTCGGCGGCATCCTCGGCGCCGGCCGCGCCGTCCTCTCGGGCGTCTTCCAGGTGCTGACCGTCCTCGTCCTCACCCTCTACCTCCTCGCCTCCCTCCCCCGGGTCAAGCACGCCGCGTACGCCGTCGTCCCCGCGAGCCGCCGGGTTCGGGTCGAGTCGCTGTCCGAGGAGATCATGCGGCGGGTCGGGTCCTACGCCATCGGCCAGGTGCTCATCGCGACCCTCAACGCCTGCGCCTCGTGGGTGATGATGACGATCGTCGGCATCCCGTACGCCGCGGTGCTCGCCGTCGCGGTGGGCCTGCTCGGCCTCGTCCCGATGATCGGCGCCACCCTCGGCGCGGGCGTCGTCGTCATCGTCGCCTTCTTCGACGAGCCGAAGAAGGCGCTCATCGCCCTCATCTACTACATCGTCTACCAGCAGGTCGAGAACTACGTCATCGCGCCCCGCGTCATGCAGCGGACCGTGTCCGTGCCCGGCACCGTGACGATCGTCGCGGCCCTCGTGGGCGGCGCCCTCCTCGGCATCATCGGGGCACTGCTCGCGATCCCGGTCGCCGCGGGCCTGCTCCTCCTCTACGAGGAGGTCCTCGTCCCCCGCCAGCACCAGGCCTAGCCGCTCCGGCCTGCCGGAGCCGGTGAGGATCAGGGGCGGGCGGCGTGGCGGCCGCGCCAGCACCGCTCGTGCCAGTGCCGGCGCTCGGAGACCCCGCCGACGCCCTCGGCCGGCCAGACGACGACGTGCGGCGTCCCGACGGCGATGCCGTGGTGGCAGCCCGGGCAGTGGTACTCGCGGGTCGACGTCGCGCCGGTCAGCCGGCGCACGTGCCACGGGCGGCCGCGCCAGGCCTCGGTGACGACCTCGGTCCCCGGCCCGAGCGGCCTGGCCTCGAGGTCGCGGCGACGACGGTTGCTGCGCGGCACCGCACCATCCAACCAGTCAGGCGGTGACCCGGGCGCTCGTCGGGTCGTAGGGCGGCCGCAGCGAGACCGTCGCGGGGTACCGCGTGCCGGCGACGTCGACCTCCCAGGTGCCGGAGGCGAGCCACTCCCGGGTGACGCCCTCGGGGTGGGCGACGCCCGCGAGCCCGACGGCCCCCCCGACCGTCCACCCGTAGGACCCGGACCGGACGTCGCCGACCGGAACGCCGTCCCGCAACACCGGCTCGCCGTGGAAGAGCAGCGGCTCGGGGTCGCCGAGGACCACCGAGACGATGCGGTGGCGGGGGGTCCCGGCCTCCTTGGCCGCGAGCGTCGCCTCGCACCCGACGAAGCCCCCCGGCTTGTCGAGCGCGACGGCGAACCCGAGACCGGCGCCCCAGACGTCGTCGGTGTTGTCGAGGTCGTGGCCGAAGTCGCGGTACCCCTTCTCGAGGCGCAGGCTCGAGAGCGCCGACAGCCCGACCGGGCGGATGCCGTGCGCCGCCCCGGCCGCGTGGACGGCGTCCCAGACCGCCTCGGCCTCCCCGGCCGGGAGGTAGAGCTCCCAGCCGAGCTCCCCCACGTAGGTGACCCGGACGGCGAGGACCTCCGCGCCGGCGACGACGACCCGGCGCGCCGCGCGGAACGGGAACGCCGCGGTCGACCAGTCCGTCCCCGGGGCCACGGACTCGAGGACGGCCCGCGACGCCGGGCCCTGGACGCTGAGCAGGGCGAGGTCCTCGCTGACGTCGGTCACCGTGGCCCCCGCCTCACCGACGCCCCGGTCGAGGAGCATCCGGGCCTTCCCGTGGGCGGTGTCGGAGGCGACGACGAGGAAGTCGTCCGGGGCCAGGCGCGTCACCGTGACGTCGGCGTCGACCCCGCCGTCCGCCCCGAGCCACTGGGTGTAGGTGATCCGGCCGTCCTCGGTGTCGACGGCGCCGGCGCTCAGCCGGTCGAGCACGCTCCCGGCAGCGGGACCGCGGACCGCGAACTTCGCCATGAACGACATGTCGAGGACGCCGACCGCCTCCCGCACGGCGCGGTGCTCGGCCGCCCAGTGCTCCCACCACGGCTGGCGGCCCCAGCTCGGCGTCGCCTCCGGCGTCCGACCCGCGCCGGCGTACCAGGCGGCGGACTCCCAGCCCGACACGTCGCGCAGGTACGCCCCGGCGTCCACGAGCCGGTCGTGGAGCGGGGACCGAAAGGCCCCGCGCGAGGAGCGCAGCTGGGTCCCGGGGGTGTGCGCGGCGTACACGGTCCCGAGGATCTCGGCCGTCCGCTCCCGGCGCCGGGCCGGGTCGAGCTGCCAGTCGCGGAACCGCGCGACGTCGATGCCGGTGACGTCGACGTCGGGACGCCCGGTCAGCACCCAGTGGGCGAGGATGCGGCCCAGCCCGCCGGCGGAGAGCACCCCGACCGAGTTGAGCCCGGCGGCGACGAAGTAGCCGTGCACCCGGGGGGCCTCCCCCACGGCGGGAGCCAGGTCGGGGGTGAAGGACTCCGGACCGCAGAAGAAGGTCCGGATGCCGGCCGTCTCGACGACGGGGACGCGGGCCATCGCCCGCTCGAGGAACGGCGCCATCCGCTCCCAGTCAGGCGGCAAGGTGCCGAAGGAGAAGTCCTCGGGGATGCCCTCGACCGCCCACGCCGCCGCCGACGGCTCGAAGAGGCCGACCATCATCCCGCCGCCCTCCTCGCGGTAGTAGCCGTAGGACGAGGGGTCCTCGAAGATCGGGGCGTCCGGGCTGATCCCGGGGATCGGCTCGGTGACGAGGTAGTAGTGCTCGGCGGCCTGGTTGGGGACGACGACGCCGGAGCGCCCGGCGAGCTCGCGCGCCCACATCCCGGCGCAGTTGACGACGACGTCGCACTCGACGTCGCCGAGGTCGGTGCGGACCGCCCGGACCTCCTCGAGCCCCGCGCGCGGCCGGGTGAGCACGTCGGTGACCCGGACCCCCTCGACGACGCGGACCCCGAGCTGCCGGGCGCCCCGGCCCAGGCTCATCGTGAGGTCCACCGGGTTGACCCGGCCGTCGCCCGGCACGTGGAACCCCGCGAGCAGGTCGTCGGTGCGGGCGAGCGGGAAGAGCTCGGCGATCTCCTCGGGGGAGACCTCGTGGACCTCGAGCCCGAGCCGGCGCTGGAACGCCGCGACCCGCCGGTACTCCTCGAGCCGGTCCGCGTCCGCCGCGGCCTCGACGAGGCCCACCGGTCGGAAGCCGGTCGACTGCCCGGTCTCGGCCTCGAGCCGCCCGTAGAGGTCACGCGAGTACAGCCGCAGCCGCGTGCTCGTCTCGCTGAACGAGCCGAAGCACGTCATCAGCCCCGCCGCGTGCCACGTCGTGCCCGAGGTCAGCCGGTCCCGCTCGAGGAGGAGGACGTCGGTCTCGCCGGCGTGGGCGAGGTGGTAGGCGACGGAGGTGCCGATGACGCCACCCCCGACGACGACGACGCGGGCACGGGAGGGCAGGCTCGGGGCGCTCACGCGGCGAACCCTACGGTGTCGCCCGGACCGCGCTCACCGGGGGCCACGAGCGGCTCATCCGTAGGTCCGGAACCCCCGCCCGGTCTTGCGACCGAGGTAGCCGGCGGTGACGAGGTGCTCGAGGAGCGGTGCCGGGGCGAACCCCGGCTCGCGGAACTCGACGTACAGCTCGCGCTCGATGGCGAGCGAGACGTCGAGCCCGACGACGTCGAGCAGCTCGAAGGGGCCCATCGGCAGGCCGCACCCGGTCTTCATCGCGGTGTCGATGTCGTCGGCGCTCGCGTAGTTCCCCTCGAGCATCTTCACCGCGTCGTTGAGGTACGGGAAGAGGAGGGCGTTGACGATGAAGCCGGACCGGTCGCCGCAGGTCACCGCGACCTTGCCGACCTTCGCGCACAGGTCCTGGACGGTCGCGACGACGTCCGGCGCCGTCGAGACGGTGTGGACGACCTCGACGAGCTTCATCACCTGCGCGGGGTTGAAGAAGTGCATCCCGACGACGTCCTGCGGGCGCGAGGTCACCTTGGCGCAGTCGATGATCGGCAGCGAGGACGTCGTGGTCGCCAGGATCGCACCCTCCTTGCAGATCCGGTCGAGGTCACGGAAGAGGTCCTGCTTGACGGCGAGGTCCTCGGCGATCGCCTCGACGACGAGGTCGGCGTCGGCGAGCGCCTCCCGGCCGGTGACCCCTGCGACACGGCCGAGCAGGGCGTCGGCCTCGGCCTGGTCCATCCGGCCCTTCTCCACCGCCCGGGCACAGCTGCGACCGAGCGCGGTGACGACGCCGGCGACCTTCTCCTCGGACCGCGCGACGAAGGTGACCGGGTACCCCGCCTTGGCGAAGACCTCGATGATCCCCGTCGCCATCGTCCCGGACCCGACGACGCCGACGGTCCGGACCGGACGCAGCGCGACCCCCTCCGGGAGTCCGTCGTGCGGGGTCCGGGCGTCGGGCACGATCTCCGGCGACCCGGGGGCGGCGTAGGTGTAGAAACCGCGGCCGGACTTCCGGCCGAGCAGGC
>DASSQJ010000208.1:0-3401 GCA_035702545.1 Phycicoccus sp. | reverse complement strand
CTGCGCCTGACCCGCTCCCCCGAGTGGTACCGACCGAAGAAGCGGGGCACCGGGCTCACCCGGGTCCAGCCGTCGGTCCACCTCCAGGAGCTCCGGAGCGGGTCGTGGGCCACCCTGAGCACCCGGCACGACGAGGTCGCCGACGTCGTCAAGGACGTCCTCGGGATGGGGCTGGCCCAGTTCGCCAAGGTCGTCCTCCTCCCCCAGGGCGACTTCGCCGCCTTCCTCCGGGCCACCCCGGAGGACCGGCGGGAGGTCCTCGAGAAGCTCTTCGACATCGGCGTCTTCGCCGACGTCGAGCAGTGGCTCGCCGACCAGCGCCGGGCCACGGCGGCGTCCGTGGAGCAGGCCGGCGCCGCGCTCGTTGCCGACCTCACCAGGGTCGAGGACGCCCTCGCCGAGACCGGGCTCGTCGCGGCCGGCGCCGGCGGCGACGTGGCGGCGGCTGCGGGACCACGGCTCACCGAGCTGTCCGCGGATGCCGTGCCGGAGCGGCTCGCGTCACTCGCGACGGGACTCGAGGGGGCGCTGACGGCGGCCATGGCCGACCTCGACGCGGCCTCGGGGGCCGAGCAGCTCGCCGTGGGCGCGCTCGCCGAGGCCCGCGACCGGTCCGCCGCCCGCGGGCGCGGACTCGAGGCCCGGGTGCGGGCCGCCGCGCTCGCGGCCGACGCCGTCGCCCACGCCGCCCGGTTCGCCGAGCTCGACGCGGCCCAGCGGGCCGCCACGGTCACCGGCCACCTCACCGGGCACGAGCGGGCGGTGCTCGACCTCGAGCGGGCGAGCGAGCTCGTCGGCCGGAGGCGCTCGGTCCTCGTCGCCCTCGGAGTCACCGTCGACGCCGACGCCGCCGAGCAGGCCGCCCGTGTTCACGCGCTCGACGACGCGTGCGCCGAGCTGGCCCGACAGGCGGAGGCCGCGCGGCGGGTCGCCTCCACCGTCACCGAGACCGCCGAGCGCCATGAGGCGGCCTGTGTCCTCCGCGAGGCGGCGGAGCAGGAGCTGGCGGCGACGCGCGAGGTCGGGGACCGGCTACGCCGTCAGGCCGACGAGCTGGCCGAGGAGGCCGGCCGCGCGGCCGAGCGCAGCCTGCGGGTCGAGGAGTGCCGCCGGCGGCTCGGTGTGCTCGACCTCGTCGACGCCGACCGCGCCACCCGCGCCGATCTCGCCCCGCAGATCGTCACCGCCCGGGACACCCTGCTCGCCGCCCAGGCCCGCACGATCGAGCTGCGCCAGCGGCGCCTCGACGGCATGGCCGCGGAGCTGGCCGCCCGCCTCGCCGACGACCATCCGTGCCCGGTCTGCGGGGCGACCGATCACCCGGAACCGGCCGTGGCCGTCGACCCCCTCTCCCCCGCGGAGCTCGACGTCGCGGAGTCCGCCCTCGGGGAGGCCCGGGCCACCCTGGGGCGTCTCGAGGCCGCCGACGCCGCCCTCGCCGCGGCCGTCGAGGCGCGCACGGCCGGCCTCGACGGAGCCGACCGGCCCTCCGTGGAGGCCGAGCTCGAGCACGCCCGGGCCGCCCACATGGCGTCCCGTGAGGCCGCCACCTCCCTCGAGGCCGTGCAGCGCGACCTCACGCACTGGCAGCGTCGCTGCGAGCGGCTGGTCGCGGAGGCCACCCGCTCCGCGGCGACCGCCGAGGCCCACGCCGCACGCCTCGCGGAGCTGGCCGAGGAGGCCGAGCGCGTGCGCGAGGCGCTGGAGGCGGCGGTCGAGCAGCACGACGGCTGCGGGTGCGGCTCCGCCGACCCCGCCGGCCACACCCGGGTCGCGGCAGCCCTCGACGACCTCGTCGCCGCGACCGAGGACGAGGCGCGGGCCGGCCTGCGCCTCGCGGCGGCCCGCGCGGACCTCGACGGCGCCCTCACCGCGGCGGGCTTCGCCGACGAGGTGGACGCCACGGAGGCGAGCCGGTCCCCCGAGGTGGTCCGCGAGCTGCGTGAGGCCGTCGCGGCGCACGAGCGCGACCTCGCCGCCTGCCGCGCGGTCCTCGCCGAGCCGGTCGTCGTCGCCGCGCTGGAGGCCGACCCGCCCGAGCTCGGCGCGCTCGAGGAGGCCACCCGCGCGGCCCGGCACGAGGTCATCACCACCTCGACCGCCCAGGCCGCCCTCGCCCGCGCGGCCCGCGCCCTCGACCGGCTCCGGCCGCGCATCGAGCAGGCCTGTGCCGACCTCACCGGCCTCACCGAGCGGCACGCCCGCATCCGCGAGCTCGCCGACGCCGTTGCCGGCACCGGCGGCGACAACACGCTGCGGATGCGGCTCACGTCCTTCGTCCTCGCGGCCCGGCTCGAGAAGGTCGCCTCCCTCGCCAACGAGCGCCTCCGGGTCATGGGCGAGGGGCGCTACCTCCTCGAGCACACCGACGACCGGGCCGCGCGGGGTGCCCGGTCCGGGCTGGGGCTGCGGGTCCTCGACCAGTGGACCGGCCGGACCCGCGACACCGCCTCGCTCTCCGGCGGGGAGTCGTTCATGGCGAGCCTCGCCCTCGCCCTCGGGCTCGCCGACGCGGTCCGCGAGGAGGCCGGCGGGCTCGACCTCGGGACGCTCTTCGTCGACGAGGGGTTCGGCAGCCTCGACGAGGACAGCCTCGAGGAGGTCCTCACCGTCCTCGACGGCCTGCGTGAGGGCGGGCGCGCCGTCGGGGTGGTGAGCCACGTCGCCGACCTGCGGACCCGCATCCCGTACCAGGCGGTCGTCCACAAGGGGACGTCCGGCAGCACCGTCGAGGTCCGGACCGGGCAGGGCGCCCAGCCGGCCGCCTGAGAGCGGCGCCTCCCGCGGGTCCCTCGGGGGCGTCAGTCCTCGAACGCCTCCGGTGCGGGGCAGGAACAGACGAGGTGCCGGTCGCCGTAGGCACCGTCGATTCGTCGCACGGGCGGCCAGTACTTCGAGGTCGGCTCGACCCCGTCCGGGAAGGCCGCGACCCGCCGGTCGTACGGGTGCTCCCACTCCCCCGCGAGGGACTCGGCCGTGTGCGGGGCCCCGCGCAGGACGCTGTCGGCGACCTCGACGGCACCCGACCCCACCTCGTCGATCTCCCGCCGGATGGCGATCATCGCGTCGCAGAACCGGTCGAGCTCGCCCTTGTCCTCGCTCTCGGTCGGCTCGACCATCAGCGTGCCGGCGACGGGGAAGGACATCGTCGGGGCGTGGAATCCGTAGTCGATGAGCCGCTTCGCGACGTCGTCGACGGTGACGCCGGTGTCGTGGGTGATCCCGCGCACGTCGAGGATGCACTCGTGGGCGACGAGTCCGTCGGTGCCGGAGTAGAGCACCGGGTAGTGCTCGCGCAGGCGGGCCGCGACGTAGTTCGCGTTGAGCACGGCGACCTCGGTGGCCCGGCGCAGGCCGGCGCCGCCCATGAGCCGGACGTAGGCCCACGAGATGGGCAGGAT
>DASSQJ010000207.1:0-4633 GCA_035702545.1 Phycicoccus sp. | reverse complement strand
CCGGCGCCGACGAGGGCGAGGGCGAGGTCGCCGACGACCTTGCTCGACGGGGTCACCTTGACGATGTTCCCGAGGATGCGGTTGGCGGCCGCGTACATGTCCTCGATGTCCTCGAAGCGGTGGCCGAGGCCGAGCGCGATGGCCTGCTGCCGCAGGTTCGACAGCTGCCCGCCGGGGATCTCGTGGCGGTACACCCGGCCGGTGGGGGAGGCCAGCCCGGACTCGAAGGGCCGGTACAGCTGGCGGACCGCCTCCCAGTACGGCTCGAGGGCGAAGACGTTCTCGATGTCCAGGCCGGTCGGCCGGTCGGTGTGGTCGGTGGCCGCGACGAGGGCGGACATGCTCGGCTGGCTCGTCGTCCCGGCCATCGACGAGGAGGCCGCGTCCACGGCGTCCACCCCGGCGTCGATGGCCGCGAGCAGGGTGCCCACCTGCCCACCCGCCGTGTCGTGGGTGTGGAGGTGGACGGGGAGGTCGAACCGTTCGCGCAGCGCGGTGACGAGCCGCCGCGCGGCGGGGGCGCGCAGCAGCCCGGCCATGTCCTTGATGGCGAGGACGTGCGCCCCGGTCCCGACGATCTCCTCGGCGAGCCGCAGGTAGTAGTCGAGGGTGTAGAGGCGCTCGGCGGGGTCCATGAGGTTGCCGGTGTAGCAGAGGGCGACCTCGGCGACCGCCGTCCCGGTCTCGAGGACCGCGTCGACGGCGGGGCGCATCTGGTCGACGTCGTTGAGCGAGTCGAAGATCCGGAAGATGTCGAGCCCGGTGCGGGCCGCCTCCTGGACGAAGACGTCGGTGACCCGGGTCGGGTACGGGGTGTAGCCGACGGTGTTGCGACCGCGCAGCAGCATCTGGAGGGGGATGTTCGGCATCGCCTCGCGCAGCAGGGCGAGTCGCTCCCACGGGTCCTCGGAGAGGAAGCGGAGGGCGACGTCGTACGTCGCCCCGCCCCAGGCCTCCATCGACAGCAGCTCGGGGGTCAGGCGGGCGACGTGGCCGGCGACGTGGAGGAGGTCGCGGGTCCGCATCCGGGTCGCGAGCAGGCTCTGGTGCGCGTCGCGGAAGGTCGTGTCCGTGACCGGGACGTCGGTGCGCTCACGCAGCCGGCGGGCGAACTCGGCCGGGCCGACGCGCAGGAGCAGGTCGCGGCTGCCCGGGGGGACCGGGGCGTCGGGGTCGAGCCGCGGGAGCTTGGCCCGCGGCTTGATCGACGTCGTCGCCGGCCCGTGGGGGCGGTTCACGGTGACGTCGGCGAGGTACTGGAGCAGCTTGGTCCCACGGTCGGCGGGGGTCCGGGCGTCGAGCAGCTCGGGGCGCTCGTCGATGAAGCTCGTCGTGGCCTCCCCCCGCTGGAACACCGGGTCGGCGAGCACCGCCTCGAGGAACGGGATGTTCGTCGAGACACCCCGGATGCGGAACTCGGCCAGGGCCCGCCGCGCGCGGCGCACGGCGGTGGGGAAGTCCCGGCCGCGACAGGTGAGCTTGACGAGCATCGAGTCGAAGTGAGGGCTGACCTGCGCACCGACGAAGACGGTGCCGCCGTCGAGGCGCACCCCGCCGCCGCCGGCCGACCGGTAGACGGTGATCTGCCCGGCGTCGGGGCGGAACCCGTTCGCGGGGTCCTCGGTCGTGATCCGGCACTGGAGGGCCACGCCCCGGGTGCGGATCTCGTCCTGCCGGAGCCCGAGGTCCTCGAGGGTGTCGCCGCTCGCGATCCGCATCTGGGCGACGACGAGGTCGACGTCGGTGACCTCCTCGGTCACGGTGTGCTCCACCTGGATCCGCGGGTTCATCTCGATGAAGACGTACCGGCCGTCGGGTCCGAGGAGGAACTCGACGGTCCCGGCGTTGACGTAGTCGATCGACTCGGCGAAGCGCACGGCGCCGGCGCAGATCCGGTCGCGCAGGTCGGAATCGAGGTTCGGTGCGGGGGCGATCTCGACGACCTTCTGGTGCCGACGCTGGAGCGAGCAGTCGCGCTCGTAGAGGTGGACGACGGTGCCGGTCGCGTCGGCGAGCACCTGGACCTCGATGTGCCGGGGCTGGACCACCGCCTCCTCGAGGTAGAGCGTCGAGTCGCCGAACGCGGCGTCGGCCTCCCGCGCGGCCGCCTCGAGGGCCTCCCGCAGCAGTCCCGGCTCGTCGACCCGCCGCATCCCGCGGCCGCCGCCACCGGACACGGCTTTGACGAAGACGGGGAAGCCGACCTCCTCCGCTGCCGCGGTGAGGACGTCGAGGTCGCTGCTCGGGTCCGCGCTGCGCAGCGTCGGCAGGCCGGCGGCCCGGGCCGCCGCGATGGCCCGTGCCTTGTTCCCTGCGAGGTGGAGGGCGGCTGCCGGGGGGCCGATGAAGGTGATCCCTGCGTCGGCGCACGCCTCCGCGAGGAGGGGGTTCTCGGAGAGGAACCCGTAGCCGGGGTAGACCGCGTCGGCGCCGCAGTCGACGGCGACCCGCACGATGTTCTCGTGGTCGAGGTAGGCGCGGACCGGATGGCCCTCCTCGCCGATCTGGTACGACTCGTCGGCCTTGAGCCGGTGCTCGGAGTTCCGGTCCTCGTGGGGGAACACCGCCACCGTCTTGGCGCCGAGCTCGGTGGCCGCGCGGAACGCGCGGACCGCGATCTCCCCACGGTTGGCGACGAGGATCTTCTGGAACACGGCTGACCTCCGGGTGGCGGGGGTGCGACCCGGACCACCCTAGTGACGGGTCGCCGCCCGGCGGCCGGTCATCCCGCGGGCTGGTTCGGCCCGCCCGGCGGCGGGAAGGAGGTCGACGCGTCGAGGGCCTCCTCGGCGACCCGCCGGCCGAGGGCCACCATCCCCGCGGCCTTGTGGAAGTCCAGGGTCCGGCACGCGTTCTTGGGCACCGTGACGACGAGGTCGGGGGGAAAGGTCGCGAACCGGTACCGGGTGATGAGGTCCTGCATCGCGTCGAAGGAGAGGTCGACGACGTCGAGGGTGCCGAGGCCGGGAGGGAGGGAGTCGAACACCTGGTCCGGGAGGGGGCTGCCGGGGGCGCCGTCCGCGAGCGGGGCCTCGTCCTCGGACGGTTCGTCGGCGGCGTGCGGCCGGGTGCGGCCGAGCCGCCGGGTGAGCGCCCGCAGCTGCTCGCGGTCGAGGACCTGGGCGGCGCTGCGCCGGAACCGGGCCTGCCACTCCTCGCTCGGTCGGCGCTCGGCGCTCTCCTCCTCCGGCGAGCGTCCGGTGTCGCCGCTGATGCCCGCGAGCGACACGGCGACGACCGCGTCCGCGCGGACGGCCGCGAGGGGGGCCAGCGGAATGGGGTTCATCAGCCCGCCGTCGACGAGGAGGCGCCCGTTGAGCATCACCGGCGGGAAGATCGTCGGGAGCGCGACGGAGGCCCGGATCGCGGCGTCCAGCGGCCCCCGCTGGAACCAGACCTCGCGGCGGGCCAGGAGGTCGGTCGCCACCGCGGTGAAGGGGATCGGCAGGTCCTCGATCCGCGCGCCGCCGAGGAGCTCGGCGACCCGGCCGAGCACCTTGTCGCCGCGGATCGCGCTGGGCCCGCGGACCGCGGGGTCGAGCAGCCGGAGCACGTCGCGCTGGGTGAGCCCGGTGACCCACTCGGCGTACTGGCGCAGCACTCCGGCGGCGTGCAGGCCCCCGACGAGGGCGCCCATCGAGGTCCCGGCGACGGCGACGACGTCGTAGCCGCGCTCCTCGAGCACCTCGATGACGCCGATGTGGGCGTACCCCCGGGCGCCCCCGCCACCGAGCGAGAGCGCGATACGGGTGGGGCCCATGCGCGTGATGGTAACGCCGGACAGGGGGTCGGCCGTATGGCTGGATCTGCGTCATACGCGCTGCGTCCCGGGTGGGGCGTCGCTACCGTTGAAGAATGTCGCGCCAGGGCCCTCGCGGGCGGGGCGCCGCACCGAGCCGCCTGGCTGTCGTCACCCAGGCAGCGGTCGCGGCGACCGCCGGCGTCGTCGCGCTCGGCGGCGTGGTCGCGATCAGCCCCGAGGGGCGGGCCGCCTTCCCCCTGGAGAGGCTGTGGCAGGGCGCCCCCGAGGTCCAGGCAGCGCCGCCGGTCCAGTGGCCGCCGCCCGCCGGTCCCTACACCGACCACCCGGCACCCCGACCCTCGCCGGCGCCGACCGAGGCGCCGCCGGAGGAGCCCACGCCTCCCGTGGACACTCCCGACACCCCGCAGACCCCGCCCGGGCCCACCAGCCCCGTCTTCCTGCCGGTCTCCACGGGCGGCGACAGCGGCACGCCGTCGACCGGTGGGGACGGCGGCACCTCCCAGCCGACCACCCCGTCGACGCCCCCGCCGCCGGTCGTGACGCCGCCGACGCCGAAGCCGCCGCGGCCGCCGGTGGTGACCCCGCCGACGCCGAAGCCGCCGCAGCCGCCGGTGGTGACCCCGCCGACGCCGAAGCCGCCCAAGCCGCCGAAGCCTCCGGTCGTGACCCCGCCGCCGGTCGTCCCGCCGACCCCGACACCGACGTGCACGCCGTCGAACCCCGGCAAGGGCCGTCAGGACGCGAACCCGGGCAAGGGCAAGGCCGTCGGCAGGCCCGACTACAGCGGTGACGGCGGCGTCGGCAACCAGTGCAAGGGCGTCGGTCCGACCAAGCCCCGCTGAGACCGGGCCATCGGCAGCTGCGGGCCCC
>DASSQJ010000206.1:0-7358 GCA_035702545.1 Phycicoccus sp. | reverse complement strand
CGCCTGCCCCGACGACGAGGACCGAGAGGTCGTGCAGGCTCCCCAGCCGCGCCTCGGCGCGGGCCAGTCCGGCCCGGACGAGGGACCCGCTGACGAGGTCGATGTCGGTCTCGGTGTGGACCCGCTTCGCGACGCGCAGGGCCTGCTGGAAGAGGGTGTTGAGGGATGCCCCGACGTGGCCGTGCGTCTGGGCGTCGGTGAGCGCGCGCCGGACCTGCCCGAGGATCTGGGCCTCGCCCACCGCCATCGAGTCCAGGCCGGAGGCGACGGTGAACGCGTGGGCGATGCCGCGGTCCTCGTAGTGGACGTAGAGGTGCGGCTGGAGGGCCACCCGGTCGACCCGGCAGGCCTCCCCGAGGGCGGTGGTCACGTCGACGAGCGCACCGTGGAAGGTGAGGCACTCGGCGTAGACCTCGGTCCGGTTGCACGTCGAGAGGACGACCGCCTCGGTGACGTGCTCGGAGCGCAGGACGGCGGTCTCGAGGCGCGCCCGGGCGGCGTCGTCGAGCGCGACGGACTCGAGGAGCGAGAGCGGGGCCCCGTGGTGGGAGAGCCCGAGGACGACGAGGCTCATGTGGCCACCGCCTCGACGACGGCCTCGCGCTGCCCGTGGAAGGCGAGGATCTGGAGCTCGGTGGAGAGGTCGACCCGCCGGACGACGACCTCGGGCGGGACCGAGAGGACGACCGGCGCGAAGTTGAGCACCGAGCGGACCCCGGCCTCGACGAGCGCGTCGCAGGCGTCCTGGGCCCCCGTGCCGGAGGTCGCGATGACGCCGATCGCCAGGCCCTGTCGGGTCACGAGGCCCGGGAGGTCGGCCATCGGGCGCACGGTCCTCCCGGCGACCTCCTCACCGACGACGCCGGGGTCGGCGTCGAGCAGCGCGATGACCCGGAAGCCGCGCTCCGCGAAGCCGCGGTACGCGGCGAGGGCGCGGCCGAGGTTGCCCATCCCGACGATGGCCACCGGCCAGTCCTGGGTCAGTCCGAGCGCGGCGGCGATCTCGGAGGCGAGCCGCTCCACGTCGTAGCCGACGCCGCGGACCCCGTAGGACCCGAGGTGGGACAGGTCCTTGCGCAGCATGGCCGAGCTGACCCCGGCGGTGGCGGCGAGGGACTCCGAGCTCACCGAGCCGATGCCGTCACGCGCCAGGGTCGTCAGTGCCCGCAGGTAGCCGGGAAGCCGGGCCACCGAGGCCGTCGGGATGTCCCGGCGGGCGGCTGCTGCGGTGGACAACGGAGGTCACCGACTCCTTTCGCTGGGCGCAGGTCGAGCGCGCGCACACGAGCACACGGGACACCCCCATGGGCATTGGCCTTCAGCCTACGGTCTTGTGAACCCACGCACAAAGTCGTGGCGGACCCCGTGAGAAGGCTCACGGGGGTCTGTGCTAGTGCACCGCCGGGCGAGGCCTCACCGGGACGGCGGCGACGCCGCGAGCGCGGCGCGCAACCGGGCCTCGTCGACCCGCCAGAAGTCGTGCTGGCGCCCGTCGACGAGGGTGACGGGCACCTCGTCCGACCACCGGGCACGCAGGGCCGGGTCGGTGTCGACGTCGACCTCCTCCCAGCCGACGCCGAGGTCGGCGCAGACGCGGGCCACGGTCTGGCGGGCGACGTCGCACAGGTGGCAGCCCGCGCGCCCGACGAGCGAGACCCGGACGGGGGGCCCGGCGGCCCCGCCCACCGGCGGCACCATCAGAAGAACACCGACCGCCGCTGCATGAGCAGGCTGTAGAGGGTCTGCTGGATGGTCTCGCGCACCTGGTCGGTGAGGTCGAAGACGAGCATCGGGTCGTCGGCCGCGCCCGACTCGTAGCCGTCGGTGTGGATCGGCGCGCCGAACTCGATGATCCACTTGCTCGGGAGCGGGACGAGCCCGAGCGGGCCGAGCCACGGCCAGGTCGGGGTGACCGGCATGTACGGCACGCCGAGCAGCCGCGCGAGGGTGCCCATGTTCCCGATGATCGGCGCGATCTCCTCGGCACCGACGACCGAGCACGGGATGATCGGGACGCGGGCGCGCAGGGCCGCCGAGACGAAGCCGCCACGCCCGAACCGCTGGAGCTTGTACCGCTCGCTGAACGGCTTGCCGATGCCCTTGAACCCCTCGGGGAACACCCCGACGAGCTCACCGTCGGTGAGCAGCCGCTCGGCGTCGGCGTTGGTCGCGAGGGTGGAGCCGGAGCGCCGGGCGATGGTGCCGACGAAGGGGGTCTGGAAGACGAAGTCGGCGCCGAGGGCCCGCATCAGCCGCTTCTCGGGGTGCTCGTCGTGGATGGCGAGCTGGATCATCAGGGAGTCGAAGGCGACGGTCCCCGAGTGGTTGGAGACGACGAGTGCGCCACCGCTGGTCGGGATGTTCTCGACGCCACGGACCTCGACGCGGAACCAGTGCCGGTAGAGGGGGCGCAGCACCGGGTAGAAGACGTTGGTCGTGAAGTCCTCGTCGTAGCCGTAGTCGTCGACGGTGTACTGGCCCTCGACCCGGCGGCGCAGGTAGGCGAGCACCTGGGCGACGCGGTGCTCGACGTCCTCGGGCGCCACCCCGGCGGCGCCCGCCGCCACCCGCAGCGCCGTGACGAGGGCCTCGAGGGTGTCGGCGAGGTCGGGCAGCGGGAGGCCGCTGCGGGCCGGCGCGTCGGAGACGGTGGGGTCGAGCGGCGGCTCGGCGATCCGCAGGTGGGGGCGCGGGGCGGCGGCGTCGCGCAGGGCCTTCTCGCGGGGCGTGGCCCTGCGCCGGCTGCGGGGACGCTCACCGGAGACCGCGGTCACCTTGCGGGACGGCGCGGACGTGACCTTCGGCGCCGGTCGGTGCGGGCGCCGCCGGGGTGGGGTGGCGGCCGCCGGGGGCTCCTCCGCGCGGGGCGGCGCCGTCGGGGTCGCGGGCTCCGTCGCCTTGGTCTGCGTCGTCCGTGCCGTGGCGGGCTCGGGCTCGGCGGGCTTGGGCTTGACGGGCTTGGGCTTGGGCTTGGGCTTGGCAGCCTTCGCCTTGGGCGTGGCGGGCTTGGGCGTCGCCGAGGGGGCGGCCCGCTCGGCGAGGGCGTCGTCGGCGGCGACGGTCACCGGCTCGGCCCCGATGAGCGGCGTGGACCGCCGTCGGGCCCGCTCCCCCGACGCCCGCGCGGCACCGGCCTCGAGGGCGCCCCGGCGGGCCATCAGTGACCCCTCCCGGCGCCGAGCGCCTTGAGCAGCGCCTGGCTCGCGGCACCCGCCGCACCGCTCACGGCGTCACCGACGGCCGCGGCGGCGGGAGCCACCGACCCGAGGGTCGCGGCGAAGTCCTCGAAGGCCGCGCGCGTCGTGTAGCGCGGCTCGAAGCCGAGCACCGTCCGCATCCGGGTCGTGTCGAGGCCCCGGCCGAAGGCGAGGAAGGACATCTGGTCCGGTGAGAAGTCGGCGAGGCCGAGGCGACGGGTCATCCCGCCGATGAACCCGGCCGCGGGCAGCGGCATCGGGACGACGGGGCGACCGGCGATCGCTGCCGCCTGGAGCACGGTGACGACGCCGTCGCCCGCCACGTTGACCAGCCCGGTCGCGGGCCCGGTGGTCCCGAGGGCGAGCGCGTCGATGGCGTCGTCCTCGTGGACGAACTGCATCCGGGCGTCGTAGCCGAGCGGCACCGGGACGACGGGCAGGCTGAAGTAGTCGGTGATGGAGGTCCGGATCCGCGGGCCGACGACGTTGGCGAAGCGCAGCATGAGGATCTCGGCGTCGGGGCGCCGCCGGGCGAAGCCGCGCACGTAGCCCTCGACCTCGATCGAGTCCTTGCCGAAGCCGCCGGAGGGGGTCCGCTTCGCGCCCATGTCCTCGGTGAACATCGCCGGGTCGCGCGGCGTGGACCCGTAGACCGCCGCCGAGGACTTCACGACGAGCCGCTCGACCGAGCGCGCCTTCTGGCACGCCGCGAGCAGCTGCATCGTGCCGATGACGTTGATCTCCTTCTGCGGGGTGCGTCCCCCGACGAAGGTCGGCGTCGCGATGACGTTCATGTGGACGACGGTGTCGACGCGGGCCGACTCGATGACCCTGGCGATCATCGGGTTCCGGATGTCGGCGCGGACGAACTCGACGTCGCCGATCTCGTGCGACGGGGGGATGACGTCGACGCCGACGACGTGCTCGATGCCCGGATCGGCCGCCAGGCGGCGCGCGAGCAGGCCGCCGAGGTACCGGGACACCCCGGTGACGAGCACGACCTTCGCCACTGCTCACACCTCCACGTCGGACTGCGGGTCCGACACTACCCAGTGGTCCCGACCGCGGCACACGTCGGGCGGGGGTGGGTGCCGTGGCCTTCGACACCCGGGGGACGACAAAGGCCCCCGGGGGTACCGGGGACCTTCGGCCGTCAGCGGTGACGCGTGGTCACTTCTTGTTGCGGCGCTGGTGGCGGGTCTTGCGAAGCAGCTTGCGGTGCTTCTTCTTCGCCATCCGCTTCCGCCGCTTCTTGATGACAGAGCCCATGGGACGTCCTCGTTCTCGGTGCGGGAGTGCGGCTGCCCACCCTACCGGTCGGTCGTCGGCCTGCCCAAACCGCGGCCGAGGCCGCCGAGGAGGCCCCCGGACACACGGCGAGGGGCGCCCGTCGAGCGGGACGCCCCTCGCCGTGGTGCTGCGAGGCGGATCAGGCGGTGTCGACGAACGAGCTGCGCAGGTACGCGTGGACCTCGTCCTCCGGCACGCGGAAGGACCGGCCGACCCGAATCGCCGGCAGCTCGCCGGCGTGGACCATGCGGTAGACCGTCATCTTCGAGACGCGCATGATCGTGGCGACCTCGGCGACGGTGAGGAACCGCACCTCACCGAGCTGGCGCTCCGTGGACATCGTGACCTCGATCTTCTGGCTCGGACGCAGTGCCGGGTGAACCCGGCTGGCTCCCTCCGTCCGTGCTGTGGCAACCATAGGGGCAGTTGTGACGACTGGGGAAGGGAAAGCTGCCAAATCCCGCCGAATGTCCAGCCGACACGCCGGACGGTCGATGACCTCGTCCCTTCGGCCGATCCGCGGCCCGCCTGCGGGGCGCCGGGACTAGTCGAACCAGGGGTCCAGGCCGTGGTGCGGGAAGGTCGCCTGACGGGTCGCGAGGATGGCCCGGTCGACGGGGTTCTCGGGGTTGTGGCCCATGCTCCACGGCTGCACCCAGATGGGCAGCCGCTCGGGTGGGATGTCCCCCATCCGGGTCGGCCCGGGGCGCCCGGTGAGCCCGGCGACGTGGACCCGCCACTCCTCGGGGACGGCCGTGCTGACGGAGATCGGCACGTGGGCCGCGATGGCGGTCAGGTGGGTCCACGACCGCGGGACGACGTCGACGAGCGAGTAGCCCCCGCCGCCGAGGGCCACCCACCGGCCCCCGCAGACCTCGTGCGCGAGCTCGTGGAGCGCCTCGTGCGCCCGGCGCTGGGCGTCGACGGTGATGGCGAGGTGGGCGAGCGGATCCTCGAGGTGGGTGTCGCAGCCGTGCTGGGTCACGAGGACCTGGGGCGCGAAGGCCCGCACGAGGGCCGGGGCGACGGAGTCGATGGCGCGCAGCCACGCGGCGTCTCCCGTCCCCGGGGGGAGGGCCACGTTGGCGACGCTCCCCCGCGCGTCGGGCCCGCCGATGTCGCCCGGCCACCCGGTGCCCGGGAAGAGGTGCTGGCCGTTCTCGTGGAGCGAGATGGTGAGGACGCGCGGGTCGTTCCAGAACATCCGCTCGACGCCGTCGCCGTGGTGGACGTCGATGTCGACGTAGGCGACCCGCTCGACGCCGTGGTCGAGCAGCCACCGGATGCCGACCGCGATGTCGTTGTAGATGCAGAAGCCGCTCGCGTGCGTGCGCATCGCGTGGTGCAGCCCGCCGCAGTAGTTGACCCCGTGGTCGGTCTCGCCGGCCCACACCCGCCGGCACACCTCGACGGTCCCTTGGGCGATCCGCGCCGACGCCTCGTGCATCCCCGTGAAGGCCGGGTCGTCGTCGGTGCCGAGGCCGCGGTGGAGGTCGGCGCTGCCGGGGTCCGCCGAGGCACGCTTGACCGCCTCGATGTACTCGCGGTCGTGGACGGTGGCGAGGAGCTCGTCGGAGGCCGCCCCGGGACTGTGGAGGTCGACGAGGTCGAGGACCCCGAGGTCCCTGGCGAGGCGGGTCGTCAGGGCGAGGCGCACCGGGTTCATCGGGTGGTCGGGCCCGAAGTCGTAGGCCGTGAAGCCGTCGTCCCAGATGACGGTCGTCCGGTGGGCCATGTCTGCACGCTACTCGCCCGCTCGCGCGTGGCAGGCTGGGACGTGCCCCACCGCACGAGGAGAGGAACCCGATGCCCAGGAGCGCGCGCAGCGACGACGAGGTGCTCGTCATCGGCCTCGGCCGCTTCGGGGCCGCGTCCGCCGTCGAGCTGCGGCGGCTGGGGCACAAGGTGACCGGGATCGAGAAGGACGGCTTCCTCGCCGAGCGGTTCCTCGGCCGGCTCAGCCACGTCATCCACGGCGACGCGAGCGACGTCTCGGTCATCCGCGACGCCAAGGCGGGGCGGTTCCCCATCGCCATCGTCGGCATCGGGTCGTCGGTCGAGGCCTCCGTGCTCGCCTGCGCGAACCTCGTCGACGCCGGGGTCCCCGGCATCTGGGCCAAGGCGCTCTCCCCCGAGCACGCGCGCATCCTCGACCGGATCGGCGTCCAGCACATCGTGCGGCCCGAGGCCGACACCGGGCGCAGGGTCGCGCACCTCGTGGGCGGCCGGATGCAGGACTACATCGAGTTCGACGACGGGTTCGCCATCGTCAAGATGCGGCCCCCGACCGAGACGATCGGGTTCACGCTGGAGCAGAGCGCCATCCGCAGCAAGTACGGCGTGACGGTCGTCGGGGTGAAGTCGCCGGGTGAGGACTTCACCTACGCGGTGCCGTCGACGAAGGTCTCGGCCCACGACACGCTGATCGTCAGCGGCCCGACGACGCTCATCGAGCGGCTCGCGGCACGACCCTGAGGGCGGGCGTTCCCCGGGCGCCGCCCTCAGTACTCCCCGATACCGCCCCGGTCGCCGGCGAGCGGCAGCGTCATCGCCAGCTCCTCCTCGCCGTCGTCACGTGAGACGACCCGCATCGGACGCCGGTGGCCCGTGGGCCGGAACCCGAAGCCGCTCGCGAACGCGACGGCCCGGCCGTTGTCCGTGCCCACCCAGTAGAGGAGGTGGCTGCGGCCCTCCCGTGCCGCGACGTGCGCCCCGGCGCGCACGAGGGCGGTGGCGACCCCGCTGCCCCGCGCCTCCGGCGCCACCCAGAGGCCGAAGAGCTGCGCGGCACCGGGCTCGTCCTCGTCGGCGGCACCGACGCTCGCGATCCCCACGGGTCGGCCGTCCTGCTCGGCGAGCAGGCGGGTGGAG
>DASSQJ010000205.1:0-3247 GCA_035702545.1 Phycicoccus sp. | reverse complement strand
GGGTCGAGGAACCAGTCCGGGTCCGCGACGTCCGGCCGGGGTGTCCCGAGGACCTCCCAGTCGCCGGCGAGCAGCCGGTCCGCCGCGGCGACGACGCGGCGCGCGGCCTCCGGCGGTACCTGCTCGCGAGCCTGCGGCGGGAGCGGGGTCGCGAACACCCGCGGGGTGAGGAGGTTCGCCGGTGGCGGGAAGGGGGTGCCGTGGCGGACCCGCCGACGGCTCCAGCGGACCTGGCGCCCCCGGTCGGCGACGCGGGAGGCCACCTCCGCCGGGGTCATCCGGCGCAGTCGCCTGAGGTACCAGGTCGCCGAGCGGCTCACGGCGTCACCGGACCGCCGGAGGCCAGGCTCTCGCCGACCGCGATGGTGGCGCGGGTCGTCGCGACGAGCGAGTCGAGCGCGACGGGCATCGCCGCACCGAGCCGGACCGCCTCGAGGAAGGCGTCGAGCTCGGCCCGCTGGCCCTTGTCCTGGCCGGTGAAGGAGCGCTTGACGTCGCGGCCGCCGCGGGTCCACACGGTGGCCCGGGTGAAGTTGTCGAGCCGGGCGTTGCGGCCGCCCCCGGAGACGTCGAAGGTCTCTTTCGGGGCGCGGGCCTCGCCGGCCGTGGCGTACGTGATCGTCGCGAGCGAGCCGTCGTCGTAGCGCAGCGTCGCGTGGAGGTCGGCGCCGTCCGGCGTCTCGACCGCGCTGACCTCGACCGGGTGGTGACCGAGCCACCAGCTGACGGTGTCGATGAAGTGTCCGCCCTCGCCGAGGAACCGCGACCCCTCGAGCTGCTCGTCGAGGTACCAGCTGCCCGTCGCCATCCGGCCGGCGTTGACGAGGTACCGGGCGCTGCTCGGGGACGCGGGCGGCCCGAAGCGCTCACGGAGGTCGACGAGCAACGGGGCGAAGCGGCGGTTGAACCCGACCATGATCCGGTCGTTGCCCGTCCGCTCGACGACGTCGAGGATGCCGTCGACCTCGGCGCGGCTCAGCGCCAGCGGCTTCTCGACGAAGACCGCCTTGCCGTGCTCGAGGGCCCGGCAGACGAACGCTGCGTGCGAGTGGTGCCGGGTGACGACGAAGACGGCGTCGATGCGCGGGTCGGCGAGGACCTCCTCGGCATCGGTCGTCACGGTCTCGAAGCCGAACTTGCGCTGGGCGTTGACGGCGGAGAGGGACCGGGTCGTCGCCACCGTGGCCATGCTCGCCGACGGGTGCTTGGCGAGGTGGGGGAGCAGCATCGACGAGGCGTAGTTCCCGGCGCCGATGAACCCGACGCGCACGGTGCCGGTCGCGGGGCGCCGCACCCGGCGCGGGCTCGACGGGCCGGCAACGCGGGTGGCGGGGCGCGTCGCCCGCGGCTCGGCGGCCGCCGGGTACTCGAAGAGGAAGCCGATGCCGTGCATCCGGCCCTCGCGCAGGTCCTCGTAGACCGCGGCCGCCTGGTCGATGGGGCGGATGCCGTTGACGAGGTCCTCGAGGTCGAGCGAGCCCGACTCGAGGAGGTCGAGGAAGCACGCGAGGTTCCGGCGCTCGGTCCAGCGGACGTAGCCGGCGGGGTAGTCGACTCCCTCCAGCTCGTACCGGTCGTCGTAGCGCCCCGGGCCGTAGGAGCGGGAGAACCGGACGTCGAGCTCCTTCTCGTAGTAGGCGTTCCACGGCAGGTCGAGCCGGGTCTTGCCGATGTCGACGACCCGGGCCCGGTCCCGGGCCAGGCGGGCGGCGAGCTCGACGGGCCCGTTGGTGTCGCCTCCCGCCGCGATGAACACGTGGTCGGCGCCGAGCCCGCCGGTGGCGGTCCGCACGACCTGCTCGATGTACGCCGCGCCGTCGGCGTCGGGTCCGGCGCAGCTCACCGCGCCGGCCGCCTCGGCGAGCCGGCACCGCTCCTCGACGGTGTCGATGCCGACGACCCGAACCCCCGAGGCGACGAGCAGCCGCACGACGAGCTGACCGACGAGGCCGAGGCCGATGACGCACGCCATCTCCCCGAGCTGCGGCTCGCCCCGGCGCACACCCTGCATCGCGATCGCCCCGACGGTCGCGAAGGCCGCGTGCTCGGGGCGCACCCCCTCCGGGACCGGGACGCAGAGGTTCACCGGCACCCAGTTGACCTCGGCGTGCAGCGCGAACTCGTTGCCGGCGGCGGCGACGAGGTCACCGACGGCGAACTCCTCGGCACCCCGGCCGACCTCGACGACGACGCCGCACAGCGAGTACCCGAGGGGGGTGTAGCTGTCGAGCTTGTTGACGGCCTTCTTGTACGTCGCGACCGGTCCCTGCTGGGCCATCGAGTCGAGGACCTTCTTCACCTGGTCCGGGCGGGCGCGCGCCTTGCCGAGGAGGGAGAGGCGGGCCTCGGTGACCTTCATCATCTCGGTGCCGGTCGAGATGAGGGAGAAGAGCGACCGGACGAGCACGCCGCCGGGGCGGCACGCCGGCTCGGGGACGTCGAGCACGACGAGCTCACCGGACTTGTAGTTCTGTGCGACCTGCTTCACGAGGTCCCCCTAGTGGAGTGCGAGAGAGGAGTGGGCCGTGCCGCGGCCCGGTTCGGGGTCATCCGGCTGCCACACCACCGGCGCGGGCGTTGCGGTACCAGAGCTCGAGGCTCAGTAGCTGCCAGACCTGCTTCGAGGTGTCGCGGCGGCCGCTGCGCTGGTCGGCGACGAGGCGGGTGAGCGGCGCGCTGCGGAGGAAGCCGCTCCCGACGAGCTCGCCGTCGAGGAGGACGTCGTCGACGAGCTCGCGGAGGTCGCCGCCCACCCAGGCGCGCAGCGGGGCCCCGAAGCTCGCCTTCGGTCGGTCGATGATCTCGTCGGGGAGCCAGGCCCGGGCGGCGTCCTTGAGTGCCGCCTTCTGCTGCCGGCCCCGGATCTTCTCGGAGCCGGGGAGCGAGAACGCGGCCGACACGACGACCGGGTCGACGAAGGGCACCCGGACCTCGGTCGACGCCGCCATGCTGGCGCGGTCGGTGTACGTGAGGTTGAGGCCCGGCATGAACATCCGGGTGTCGGCGAGGCACATCCGGCTCACGAGGTCGTCGAGGTCGTTGTCCTCGTACACGGCCCGGTGGGAGTCGAGGACGGCGTCGACGTCGCCCGCGAGGGCCGGGTCGAGCAGCCCCGTGAGCTCGTCGGCGTCGTACAGCGTGTAGCTGCGGCGGAAGGCCTCCTGCTCGGGCAGCTCGGCGAAGTCGAGGAAGCGCTGGGCCCACCGGACGGTCCGCAGCCCACGATCCCGGACGGCCACGGGGAGCG
>DASSQJ010000204.1:0-24556 GCA_035702545.1 Phycicoccus sp. | reverse complement strand
CTCGCCGACCCCGGGTCGGTCTCCTACCTCTTCACCCGCAAGGGCGTCGTCATCGTCCCCAAGACGGACGACCGCGGCGAGGACGACATCCTCGAGGTGGTCCTCGACGCCGGCGCCGAGGAGGTCAACGACAACGGCGAGACCTGGGAGATCGTCTCGGAGGCCTCCGACGTCGTCGCCGTCCGCACCGCGCTCCAGGCCGCGGGCGTCGACTACGACTCCGCCGAGGCCTCCTGGGTCCCCAGCATGCAGGTGCCCCTCGACGCCGACGGCGCGAAGAAGATGATCCGCGTCATCGAGGCGCTCGAGGACTCCGACGACGTCCAGGACGTCTTCGCCAACGGCGACATCCCCGACGAGGTCCTCGCCGAGCTCGACGCGGAGTGACCCGCCGGGGCGTGTCGGTGCCGGGGCGCACCCACCCCCTCCCGTAGCGTGGGTGGCCGAACAGGTGTTCCAATCGGCGCCCCGCGGGCGCGCCCACACGTCCCCGAGGAGGTCCCGTGCGCGTGCTCGGCGTCGACCCGGGCCTGACCCGGTGCGGGCTCGGCGTCGTCGACGGCCGCCCCGGGCGTGCCGCGATGGTCGCCGTCGGGGTCGTCCGGACCCCGAGCGGCGCCGACCCGGGGGAGCGGCTCGTGTACCTCGAGGGCGAGGTCGACGGCTGGCTGGAACGGTTCAGTCCCGACGTCGTCGCCGTCGAGCGGGTCTTCGCCGACGTCAACGTCGCCTCGGTGATGACCACCGCCCACGCGACGGCGGTCGCCCTGCTCACGGCGACCAAGCGCGGCATCCCGGTCGTCTTCCACACGCCGACCGAGGTCAAGGCCGCCGTCACCGGCTCCGGGCGGGCCGACAAGCGTCAGGTGACGACGATGGTCACCCGGATCCTCGGACTCGAGACCGCCCCGCGACCCGCCGACGCCGCCGACGCCCTCGCCCTCGCCATCTGCCACGCGTGGCGCGGTGCCCCGTCGGCCCGGCTCGCCGCCCTCGCCGAGGGGGCCCGCCGGTGATCGCCTCGGTCCGCGGCACCGTGGCCCACGTCGGGCTCGACCGCGTCGTCGTCGAGGTCGGCGGCGTCGGGATGCTCCTCCACACGACGCCGGCGACGGCGTCAGGGTGCCGGAGGGGGTCCGAGCTCGAGCTGGCGACGAGCCTCGTCGTCCGGGAGGACTCCCTCACCCTCTACGGCTTCGGCTCCGGCGCCGAGCGCGACATGTTCGAGACCGTGCAGACGGTGAGCGGCGTCGGTCCGCGGCTCGCCCTCGCGATGCTCTCCGTCATGGGTCCGGACGAGCTCGCCGCCGCGCTCTCCACCGGCGACGCCAAGGCCCTCACCGCCATCCCGGGCATCGGGGCCAAGTCCGCGCAGCGCCTCGTCCTCGAGCTCCGCGACAAGGTGGGCGCCCTCCACGGCCCCGCCACTCCGGCCACCGCGGCCACCGCCCCGCCCGGCCCGGGCGACACCGGCCGCGAGCAGGTCACCGAGGCCCTCGTCGGCCTCGGCTGGACCGCCCGCCAGGCCTCCGACGCCGTCGAGCGCGTCCTCGCCGCGGCCCCGGCCGACGCCGACGTCGCCACCCTGCTCCGGCTCGCGCTCCGGGAGCTGCGCCGGTGAGCGGCGACGGCTTCTCGAGCGAGCTCCGCGAGGGCGACGGCTCGTGGGAGGCGACGGCCCGGGTCGTCGACGCCGGCGGCACCGACGACGACCGCACCGTGGAGGCGGCCCTGCGGCCACGCCGGCTGGCCGAGTTCCCGGGCCAGCCCCGGGTCCGCGACCAGCTGGGACTCGTCCTCGAGGCAGCGCGCCGGCGGGGGAGCGTCCCCGACCACGTCCTGCTCTCCGGCCCGCCCGGGCTCGGCAAGACGACCCTGGCGATGATCGTGGCCGCCGAGCTCGAGCGCCCCATCCGGGTGACGAGCGGTCCCGCCATCCAGCACGCCGGCGACCTCGCCGCCGTCCTGTCCTCCCTCGACGAGGGGGAGGTGCTCTTCCTCGACGAGATCCACCGGATGAGCCGCTCGGCCGAGGAGATGCTCTACCTCGCGATGGAGGACTTCCGGGTCGACGTCGTCGTCGGCAAGGGCCCCGGTGCGACCGCCATCCCGCTCGAGCTGCCGCCCTTCACCGTCGTCGGCGCGACGACCCGGGCCGGCCTGCTGCCGGCGCCCCTGCGCGACCGCTTCGGCTTCACCGGCCACCTCGACTACTACGACGTGGCCGACCTCGTGACGATCCTGCACCGCTCGGCCCGCCTCCTCGGGGTCGAGGCGGACGAGGCGGGCATCGCGGAGGTCGCCGGCCGCTCCCGGGGCACCCCCCGCATCGCCAACCGGCTGCTGCGCCGGGTGCGCGACTGGGCCCAGGTGCATGGCGAGGGCCATGTCGACCGCCATGCCGCCCGCGAGGCCCTCGCCCTCTTCGACGTCGACGAGGCGGGACTCGACCGCCTCGACCGGGCGGTCCTCGACGCCCTCTGCCGGCGCTTCGGCGGGGGCCCGGTCGGCCTCTCGACCCTCGCGGTCGCCGTGGGCGAGGAGTCCGACACCGTGGAGACGGTCGCCGAGCCCTACCTCGTCCGCGAGGGCTACGTGCTGCGGACCCCCCGGGGCCGGGCCGCGACCCACGCCGCGTGGCGGCACCTCGGGCTCGAGGCCCCCCGTGACGCCCCGCAGCAGGCCGCCCTGCCCCTCGACGACGACACCGTCGGCCGGTTCGGCGGCTGACCACCACGCGAGGCGGGCACTCGGCGGTCCCGCGCGTCGTTGGTCCCGTACGGGCCTCTCGCCTAGACTTGCCCCTCGGCCCGGCGCGTCCGGGCCGAACCACTGCCCGCCACCCCTGGGCACCCAGACCCGAAGGAAAAGTCGTTTCGATGTTCGGCTCCGGCTCCGGCCTCGCCTACCTGCTCATCCTGGGACTCCCGTTCCTCCTCCTCGTGTGGATGTTCCTCACCCAGCGGGGCCGGAACAAGCAGGTCCAGACCCTCCAGTCGTCCCTCTCGGTCGGTGACGAGGTGCTCACGACGTCCGGGCTCTACGGGACGATCGCCGCGCTCGACGACCGGGTGGTGACCCTCGACGTCGGCGAGGGCACGCGCCTGCGCTTCGACCGCCGCGCCATCGGCATGCGCGCGAGCGAGGTCTCGTGATGGCGGCCGCCACGCAGCGCTCCCACGCCACCCGCTCGCTCATCGGCTTCGGGGTCGTCCTCCTCGCCCTCGTCGGGCTGCTCGCCGGCGCGAACCTCTGGTCCGACGCGGGGCTCGCCCCCAAGCTCGGTCTCGACCTCAAGGGCGGCACCCAGATGGTGCTCGAGCCCAAGCTCACCGGTGACCAGACCGTCTCCCCGGACCAGCTCTCCCAGGCGCGCGACATCATCGTCCAGCGCGTCGACGCGGGCGGGATCTCCGGCGCCGAGGTCACCACCCAGGGCGACCGCAACATCGTCGTCAGCATGCCCGAGGTCCCGTCCCAGGAGACCAAGAACGCGCTCCAGCAGTCCTCCCAGATGCAGTTCCGTCCGGTGCTCGCCGTCGCGTCCGGCGTCCCCGTCCCGACGACGTCGCCGTCGGCGAGCGGCTCGCCCGGTCCGGGAGCCACGCCTGCTCCGTCGGCGTCGTCCTCGGTCGTCCCTGCCCCGTCGAGCAGCCCGTCGTCGACGAACAACAGCGCCGTCAACAGCGCCCTGACGGCCGACACCCCGTCCCCGAGCGCGTCGGCCACCCCCGCCCCCTCGCCGACCCCGAGCGGCTCGACGACGGCCCCCAAGGACGCGACCGACCTCGCGTGGATCACCCCCGAGCTCCAGCAGCAGTTCACGGCCCTGGACTGCTCGAACCCCAACGCCCTGGAGAACCTCGTCGACGACCCGGCGAAGCCGCTCGTCACGTGCTCGGAGGACGGCACCGCGAAGTACATCCTCGGCCCCGTCGTCGTCGCCGGTGACACGATCAGCGACGCGACCGCGGGCTACCGGACGAACCAGCAGGGTGCGGTGACGAGCGAGGTCGAGATCGCGCTCTCGTTCAACAGCGACGGTGCCGGCAAATACGCCGACATCAGCCGGAAGATGGTCGCCCTGCCCGAGCCGCAGAACCAGCTCGCGGCGACCCTGGACTCCAAGGTCATCGTCGCCCCCCGGTTCAACGAGGCGATCCTCGACGGCCGCGCGAGCATCACCGGCGGGTTCACCCTCGAGGAGGCCCGGAACCTCGCGAACCAGCTGAAGTTCGGCGCGCTCCCGATGTCGTTCACGCTCCAGACGAGCACCGACATCAGCCCGACCCTCGGCAGCGAGCAGCTCCGCTACGGTCTCCTCGCCGGCCTCGTCGGGCTCCTCCTCGTCGTCCTCTACTCGCTGCTCCAGTACCGGATCCTCGGCCTGGTCACGGTGGCCTCCATCGTCATCGCCGGCCTGCTGACCTACCTCGTCGTCACGATCCTCGGCTGGTCGCACAACTACCGCCTCGACATGGCCGGCGTCACCGGCCTCATCGTCGCCATCGGGTTCACCGCCGACAGCTTCATCGTCTACTTCGAGCGGATCCGTGACGAGCTGCGCGAGGGCCGCTCGCTCCAGAGCGCCGTCGAGACCGGATGGGGCCGGGCTCAGCGGACCATCCTCGCCGCCGACGGCGTGAACTTCCTCGCCGCGCTCGTCCTCTACACGCTGGCGAGCTCCAACGTCCGCGGCTTCGCCTTCACCCTCGGGCTGACGACGATCCTCGACCTGCTGATCGTCTTCTTCTTCACCCACCCCGTCGTGGCCCTGCTCGCGCGCCGCCCGTTCTTCCGCGACGGCCACCCGTGGTCCGGCCTCGACCCGCGCCGGCTCGGCGCCAAGTCGACCCGGTACGCCGGACGCGGGAGGTTCGTCACGGCCCCGCCCGCCGCCCGCGAGACCGAAGGGAGCCGCGCGTGAGCCTCAGCTTCGCCCAGTTCGGCAACGACCTCTACACCGGGAAGCGCTCGATCCCCGTCGTCCCGAGGCGCCGTGCCTTCTACCTCGGGTCCGGTGTGCTCATCGTCATCGCGATCCTCGGCCTGGTCATCCAGGGGCTCAACCTGAGCCTGGAGTTCAAGGGCGGCTCGGAGTTCCGGGTCTCGGGGGTGTCGAACACCGACAACTACGAGGCCCGGGCCCGGGACGCCTCTGGTGTCGCCCAGCGCGGGGTCAACGTCACCCTCATCGGCGGCAGCACCGTCCGGGTCCAGACCGAGAAGCTCACCGACACCGAGAGCGCCCAGGTCGCGAGCGCCCTCGCCAAGGAGTTCGGCGTCCCCCAGGAGAACGTCTCCGCGACCTTCATCGGCCCCTCGTGGGGCGCCACGGTGAGCCAGAAGGCGCTCCAGGCCCTCGTCATCTTCCTCCTCCTCGTGGCGCTCGTCATGGCGTTGTACTTCCGCACCTGGAAGATGTCGCTCGCCGCGCTCATCGCGCTCGGCCACGACCTCCTCGTCACCGCGGGCATCTACGCGTGGACCGGCTTCGAGGTGTCCCCGGCGACGATGATCGGGTTCCTCACCGTCCTCGGGTACTCGCTCTACGACACCGTCGTCGTCTTCGACAAGGTGCGGGAGAACACCGCCGAGGCCTTCGCCAACGGCCGGATGAGCTATGCCGAGGCCGCGAACCTCGCCGTGAACCAGACGATGGTCCGCTCGATCAACACGACGGTCGTCGCGCTGCTCCCGATCGCCTCGGTGCTCGTCGTGGGGGCCTTCGCCCTCGGCCCGGGCACGCTGCTCGACCTCTCCCTCGTCCTGTTCATCGGCATCCTCGTCGGGGCGTACTCGTCGATCTTCATCGCGACCCCGCTGCTCGTCTCGCTCCGCCGGAGGGAGCCCGCGGTCGTCGAGCTCGCCCGGCGCGCCGAGCGGCACCACGCCAAGGTGGCCCGGGTCGCCGCGGCGGCGGCCTCGACGGAGGACGACGGCGAGCCCGTCGCGGCGGGGGCGCACGGCGGAGGCGCCGCCCAGCCGGCCGAGGGCGCGACCCTGACCGGTCGGGCCGTGCACCAGTACGCGCGCTCCGGTCCGCGGAACCAGCCGCGACGCTCGCCGAAGTCCAAGCGGGGCTGACCCCGCTGCCACCGGCAGGGCCCCCCCGGGCGGCGGCCCTGCCACGCAGGTCGGCGATCTAGACTCGCCCCATGGCGGAGCACACGACGGCTGCGCCCGCCGCTGGCCCGGCGGGCGTTTCCTCGCGTGCCCGCGCCCGCGCCGCCCTCGCCCGGGTCGGGCGGAGCAAGCCGCCGTCGAACCCGGTGCTCGAGCCGCTCATCCAGATCGTCCGGGCCACCCACCCCAAGGCCGACATGGCGCTCGTCGAGCGCGCCTACGCGGTCGCCGAGCGGGCGCACGAGGGGCAGAAGCGCCGCAGCGGCGACGACTACATCACCCACCCGCTCGCCGTCACGACGATCCTCGCCGAGCTGGGGATGACCCCGACCACCCTCGCGGCCGCGCTGCTCCACGACACCGTCGAGGACACCGCGTACAGCCTCGAGGCGCTGCGACGGGACTTCGGCGAGGAGATCGCCATGCTCGTCGACGGCGTCACCAAGCTCGACAAGGTGACGTACGGGCAGGCCGCGGCCGCCGAGACCGTCCGGAAGATGGTCATCGCGATGGCCCGCGACATCCGGGTCCTCGTCATCAAGCTCGCCGACCGGCTCCACAACGCGCGGACCTGGCGGTACGTCTCGCAGGAGAGCGCCCAGCGCAAGGCCAAGGAGACCCTCGAGATCTACGCGCCGCTCGCGCACCGCCTCGGGATGAACACCATCAAGTGGGAGCTCGAGGACCTCTCGTTCCAGGCGCTCTACCCCAAGGTGTACGACGAGATCGTCCGGCTCGTCGCCGAGCGGGCCCCCGCGCGCGAGGAGTACCTCGCCGGGGTCCGCGAGCAGGTCGGCAGCGACCTGCGGGGCGCGAAGATCAAGGCCACCGTCACCGGCCGCCCGAAGCACTACTACTCCGTGTACCAGAAGATGATCGTCGGGGGCCGCGACTTCGAGCAGATCTACGACCTCGTCGCCGTCCGCGTCCTCGTCGACACCGTCCGCGACTGCTACGCGGCGCTCGGGGCGCTGCACGCCCGGTGGAACCCGGTGCCGGGGCGGTTCAAGGACTACATCGCGATGCCGAAGTTCAACATGTACCAGTCGCTGCACACGACGGTCATCGGCCCGGAGGGCAAGGCGGTCGAGATCCAGATCCGCACCCACACGATGCACCGTCGGGCGGAGTACGGCGTCGCGGCCCACTGGAAGTACAAGGAGGACCCGCAGGCCAAGAACGGCGGCCGCGCCCCGGGTGTCCAGGTGCGCGACGGGCAGGCCGACCCGGTCAACGACATGGCGTGGCTGCGCCAGCTCCTCGACTGGCAGAAGGAGACGGCCGACCCCGGCGAGTTCCTCGAGTCGCTGCGCTTCGAGATCAACGCGAGCGAGGTCTACGTCTTCACCCCCAAGGGCCAGCTCGTCGGCCTCCCGGCCGGCTCGACGCCCGTCGACTTCGCCTACGCGGTCCACACCGAGGTGGGGCACCACTGCATCGGCGCCCGGGTCAACGGCCGCCTCGTGCCCCTGGAGAGCCGGCTCGACAACGGGGACGTCGTCGAGGTCCTAACGTCGAAGGCCGACTCCGCCGGGCCCTCCCGCGACTGGCTGAACTTCGTGCGCTCCGCCCGGGCCCGGAACAAGATCCGGCACTGGTTCACCAAGGAGCGCCGCGAGGAGATGATCGAGGCGGGCAAGGAGTCGCTCGCCAAGTCGATGCGCAAGCAGGGCCTGCCGCTCCAGCGGCTCGCCTCGGTCGAGTCCCTCACCGGGGTCGCCGAGGAGCTGCGCCTCTCCGGCATCGACGCCCTCTACGCCGCGATCGGCGAGGGGAACGTCTCGGCCCAGCACGTGGTCTCCCGGCTCGTCGCCTCCGTCGGCGGGGAGGAGGGCGCGAACGAGGACCTCGCCGAGACCGCCTCGCCCGTCTCCGTGCGCCCGGCACCGCGGCGGCACGGCGACTCGGGCGTCGTCGTCAAGGACATGTCCGACGTCTGGGTCAAGCTGGCCCGGTGCTGCACCCCGGTACCCGGCGACGACATCCTCGGGTTCGTCACCCGCGGCAACGGCGTCTCGGTGCACCGCCGCGACTGCACCAACGCCGACGCCCTGCTCTCCCAGCCGGAGAAGATCATCGAGGTCGAGTGGGCCCCGACCGCGGGCAGCGTCTTCCTCGTCCAGCTCCAGGTCGAGGCGCTCGACCGGTCCCGGCTGCTCTCCGATGTCACCCGGGTGATCTCGGACCACGGCGTCAACATCCTCTCCGCCGCCGTGCACACCTCCCGCGACCGCGTCGCCACACTCCGGTTCACCTTCGAGATGGGCGACCCGGGTCACCTCGGCCACGTCATCCGGGCCGTCCAGCGGGTCGACGGCGTCCTCGACGCCAGCCGGGTCACCGGCGGCCGTCGCGACGGCTGAGGCGCGCGCAGCCGGCCCCTCGGGGGTCGGTCAGGAGTCCCGGGGCAGCCGGCGCAGGAGCATCGTCACGTAGACGTCGGCGATGTCCTGGGGGCGCCGGATGGTGAACACCGCCCCACCCCCGCCGCCCGCCCGAGGGATGGCCGCAGCGACCGGCGCGAGCGCCTTGGTGTCGACCCCGCCCATCCCGACGAGGAGGACCGTCACGGGCTTCGCCGGGTCGGCGAGCTTCCCGAGGCGGGCCCGCAGCTCGGCGAGGCTCAGGCCGCCGCCCGGGTCGTCGTTGACGCCGTCGGTGAAGAGGGCGACGAGGTTGACGGCACCGGGGTCGTAGCTCTTCATCACCGAGGCGTACGCGGCGTCGATCGTGTCGTAGAGGCCGGTGTCGCCGCCGAGCCGCGTCCCGAGCGAGCCGAGGGCGAAGGCGAGCTTGGAGCGCTGGTCGTCGGCGCCCAGCTCGGCGACGGGCTGGAGCTCGGTCCAGTCCCGGTTGCCGGCCTGGTGCGTCGAGAAGGTCCACAGGCCGACGGCGTTGTGGTCGGCGAGGAGCTGGATGGCGCCCGAGGCGGCCTGGCTGGCCACGGCGATCCGTGAGCCGGTCCCGCTCGAGGCCGGCTCGCTCATCGACCCGCTCGTGTCGATGACGGTGAGGAGGCGGGTGGGCGTCGCGATCGCCTTCCACATCTGCTGGGCGGCCTCGACCTGCGCGGGGGACGGGGTCACCGCGAGCGCGGCCGCGGGCGGGCCGCCGTCGACGACCGGCGACGGGTCCGACGGCGTGCGGAAGCCCGCCTCGCGCAGGGTGCGCTGCCCTGCCGCCGAGGTGAGGGCGGCCGTGAGGGCGGTGACGGCCCGCCCGGGGGCGGTCGGCGTGGTGACGACCGGGTACTCCAGCGCTGGGGTCGTCGACTCCGCGGTCCGCACGTCGAGGCCGCTGACCCCTGCCCGTGCCACCTGCTGCTCGGTCGTCGGGAAGATCGCCGTGTCGGTCTGGCCGGCGTGGGCGGTGAGCAGGGTCTCCTCGGGGACGACCCGGCTCAGCATCCCGCCGACCCCGGCGAGGGCGGCCGCGCGCTGCTCCGCGGGGAGCGCGTCGATCTCGGAGAGGCCGACCATGAGGGCGATGCTGCCGACGGTGGACGTCGTCGGGTCGGGGAGGCGGGTGTCGTCCGCGACGATCGTGGCGCCCCACGTCGCCGGCTTCGGTGGGGTCAGGCCCTCCGGCACCGCGAGGAGGACCGGGGTGGATGCCACGGTGCGGCCCACGGTGACCCCGGGGGCGGCCGACGCGACCTGCTGGGCGAGCAGCCGGGAGTCGGGCAGCCAGACCGCCGGCGCGTCACCCGCGGTGCCCTCGATCCGCTGCGCCGTCAGGGCCGCGGGCTCCGCGGTGACCGTGAAGGTGGCGCAGGCGTCCCGGACCGACCCTGCCACGCGCTCGACCGCGTCGCGGAGCGCCGCCGTCGTCGTCACCCGGACGTCCGCCGGAGTGCCGCACGACGCCGCTGCCTCCGACCCCGTGAGCCGGCCGCCGAACCGGATCCACCCCTGCCACGCCAGCACCGCGACGAGCACGGGCACCAGCACGAGCAGCAGGACCCGTCCACGGCGCTTCTGGACGCCACCCCCGTGTCGACCCATCCCCCGTCAGCCGCCGAACTCGTCGAGTCCCGCCCGGGCCTGGGTGAGCCACTCCTGCTGCGCGGTGAGCCGCTCACGGGCGGCGGTGGCGGCGGCTTCGTCGCCGGCCGCCTCCGCGGCGGCGACCTCCGCCTCGATGGCGGCGACCGAGGCCTCGAGCTGGTCGACGAGCGAGCGGGCCCGCGCCGCGACCTCGGGGTTGCTCCGCTTCCAGCGGGCGTCCTCGGCCTCGCGGACAGCACCCTCGACCCGCCGCATCCGCTTCTCGACGCGCTCGAGGTCGCCGCGGGGCACCTTTCCGGCCGCCTCCCAGCGCTCCTGGATGCCGCGCAGGGCCGCCTTCGCCGCCTCGAGGTCGGTCACGGGGAGGAGCGCCTCGGCCTCGACGAGCAGCTGCTCCTTGACCGCGAGGTTGCCCCGGAACTCCTCGTCCTCGGCGGCGGCGACCTCGTCCTTGCGGGTGAAGAACGCGTCCTGGGCCGCCCGGAACCGCTCCCAGAGGGCGTCGTCGTCCTGCCGGGAGGCGCGGCCCGCGGCCCGCCAGCGGTCCATCAGCTGCTTGTAGGCCCGGGCCGTGGTGCCCCAGTCGGTGCTCGTCGAGAGGGCCTCGGCCTCGGCGACGAGCGCCTCCTTGGCGGTGCGGGCCTCGGCCCGGGTGCTCTCCAGGTCGGCGAACCAGGCGCGGCGGGCCTTGTCGAAGGCGTTGCGGGCGTGGCTGAACCGGTGCCAGAGGGCGGCCTCGGTCGTCTTGTCGAGCTTCGGCCCGGACCGCTGGTGCTGCTTCCACCGGTCGAGGAGGGTGCGCATCTGCTCCCCGCTCTGCTTCCACTGGGTCGAGGCGGGGGGCTGGGCCGCGATCCGCTCGGCCTCGGCGACGATCTCCTCGCGCTCCGCGGCGGCGTGGGCCCGGGCGGCCTGGCGCTGCTCGCTCTCGGCGGCCCGCTTGTCGGCGAGGCCGGCCTCGATCCGGGCGACGGTGGCGTGCAGGGCGGGGAGGTCCCCGACGACGTTGGCCTGCTCGACGTGCTCCTTGAGAGTCGCCAGGGCGTCGGCGACCTCCTTCGCCGAGACGTCCGGGATGACGAGGCGGGCCTCGAGCAGGTCCGCCGAGGCGGCGAGCTCGTCGTACTTCCGGGCGAAGTACTGGAGGGCCTCCTCGGGGCTGGCGCCGGGGTAGGAGCCCACCTCCCGCTCCTCGCCCTCGACCGTGACGAACACCCGGCCCTCCTCGTCCACCCGTCCGAACCGGGCGGACTCCGAGTGGGCCACCGGCGCCGGCGCCGCGACCGGTCGTGGGTGCACCAAGCGGGCCAGCGCGGCGGGGGAGGGGATGCTCGGAGGGGGAGTGGGCTTGTCGTCGGGCACTGGGTCAGGCCTTCTTCTCGGTGACAGCAACCCGGAGGATGCTGATCGGTGCGGCGGGTGGTCCGTCGTTCTCGCTCGTTGCGTTGGGGGCGACCCCGACGGCAGCGACCTTGTCGACGATATCCAACCCCTTGGTCACCGTGCCGAACACCGTGTACCCGTTGGGGTCCGGCAGCGTCGTGTCGCCGTAGACGAGGAAGAACTGGCCACCGTTCCCGGTCTTGGGGTCGCTCGTCCGGGCCATCGCGACGGTGCCGCGCGGGTACTTCCCGTCCTTCGGCGCGTTCTCGACCGCGAACCCGTACCCCGGCGTGCCCTGGCCGGTGCCGGTGGGGTCGCCGCACTGGAGCACCTTGACGGTCTGCTCCGTGGTCAGCCGGTGGCACGGGGCGTTCACCCAGTAGTTCTTCTCCGCGAGCTGGACGAAGGACGCGACGGCCTGGGGTGCGGCGGTGCCGTCGAGGGTGAGCTCGATGTCGCCACAGTTCGTCGTCACGGTGGCGACGAAGGTCTTGCCCGCGGCGCTCGCCTTGTCGGGGAGGGTGAGCTCGGCCCCGGTGCCGAGCGAGGCCGGGGGCAGGTCGCACCCGGCGAGGGTCTGCTTCGACGCGGTCGCCGGCGCGACGCTGGAGAACATCCCGCCGAGGAGCGCGAGGACGACCGCGACGCCGACGACGACCCCGAGGACCGCCCCGAGCCGGGTCAGCCGCTGGCGGTCCTCGCCGCGCCGGGCCAGCGCCGCCTGGCGTCGCTCGTACCGGCGGCGTGCTCGAGCACGTTCCTGCTTCCTCGTCACCCCGGGCTCCTCCGTCTCGACCGTGAGCGGCGCCCAGTGTAGGCAGGGCCGCTGCGACTACGCTCCCAGCCGTGCTCGCCGTCGCCGTCCCCGCCGCCGCCTTCGGGACCAACTGCTACGTCGTGGCACCGGCCGCGGGGGAGGAGTGCCTCGTCGTCGACCCGGGCATCGGGGTCGAGGAGCCGCTGCGCGCGGTCCTCGAGGAGCACCGGCTGCGCCCGGCGGCCGTGCTCCTCACCCACGGGCACGTCGACCACGTCTACGCGGTGACCCCCGTGTGCGGCGGGACGACGGCGGCCTACATCCACGCGGCGGACCGGTACCGGCTCGCCGACCCGCTCGGCACCCTCGACCCCGGCCTCGTCGCGATGATGGAGGCCCAGTTCGGCCGGCGCGCCGGGTGGCAGGAGCCCGACCGGGTCGTGGAGGTGACCGACCGGGAGCACCTCGAGCTGGCCGGCCTCCCCGTCGAGGTGCTCCACGCACCCGGGCACACCGAGGGCTCGGTGCTGTTCTCTCTCCCGGGGGTGCCCGACGGCCTGCCCCCGGAGGAGGCGCTGGACCGGACCGTCGTCTCCGGCGACGTCCTGTTCGCCGGGTCGATCGGGCGCACCGACCTGCCCGGCGGCGACGACGCGGCGATGCGACGTTCCCTGCGCGACGTCGTCCTGCCGCTTCCGGACTCGACGCTCGTGCTCACCGGACACGGGCCGGCGACGACGATGCGCCGGGAGCGGGCGAGCAACCCGTACCTGCGAGGATTGGGCGCGTGAGCTCCCCGACCAAGGTGACCCCCATCTCGGGCTTCCCCGAGTTCCTGCCGGCCGAGCGGCTCGTCGAGCTGCACTTCCTCGACACCGTCCGCGAGGTCTTCGAGCTGCACGGGTTCTCCCCGCTCGAGACCCGCGCTGTCGAGCCCGTCGAGCGGCTCCTCGGCAAGGGCGGCGACACCGACAAGGAGGTCTACGGCATCCACCGGCTCACCGACGGCGCGACCGCGGACGCCGAGCTCGGGCTGCACTTCGACCTCACGGTGCCGTTCGCGCGGTACGTGCTGGAGAACGCGGGGCGCCTCCAGTTCCCCTTCCGGCGCTACCAGGTGCAGAAGGTGTGGCGGGGGGAGCGGCCCCAGGAGGGGCGGTTCCGCGAGTTCACCCAGGCCGACATCGACGTCGTCGACGTCGGCGAGCTCGCCCCGCACTACGAGGCGGAGATGCCGCTCGTCATCGCCGAGGCGTTCCGCCGGCTGCCGCTCGGCGACTTCCGCATCCAGGTGAACAACCGCAAGGTCCCCGAGGGCTTCTACCGCGGCATCGGGCTCGAGGACGTCGCGACGACGCTGCGCATCGTCGACAAGCTCGAGAAGATCGGCCCGGGGCCGGTGGGCGAGATGCTCATCGAGTCCGGGGCGAGCGAGGACCAGGCCCGCCTCGCCCTCGCGCTCGCCGAGATCCGCAGCGAGGACCTCTCGTTCGTCGAGCGCGTGCGGGCGCTCGGGGTCGAGCACCCGGTCCTCGACGAGGGCCTCGAGGCGCTCGCCGCGGTCCTCACGACCGGGATGGAGCAGGCCCCGGGGACCCTCGTCGCCGACCTCAGCATCGCCCGCGGCCTCGACTACTACACCGGGACGGTCTACGAGACCCGGCTCGTCGGGTCCGAGGAGTGGGGATCGGTGTGCTCCGGGGGCCGGTACGACTCGCTCGCCTCCGACGGCCGCACCACGTACCCGGGGGTCGGCATCTCGATCGGCCTGACCCGGCTCGTGCACCTCCTCGTCGCGAAGCGGGGGCTCACGGCGTCGCGCGCGACGCCCGCGGCGGTCCTCGTCGCGGTGACCGACGAGGAGAGCCGCGGCCGCTCGAGCGCGGTCGCGGCCGCGCTGCGGGCCCGGGGGGTCCCGTGCGAGGTGGCCCCGAGCGCCGCGCGCTTCGGCAAGCAGATCCGCTACGCCGACCGGCGGGGCATCCCGTTCGTCTGGTTCCCCGGCGCCGGCGAGGACGACGGCGACCAGGTCAAGGACATCCGCTCGGGGGAGCAGGTCGACGCCGACGCGGCGACCTGGCGCTGCCCGCCCGAGGACCTGCGCCCGCAGGTCGTCACCCGGGAGCCCTGAGCGGGCCCGCCCTTCCGGGAAGTTCGGGGTCACCCACAACTTCCCGCCTCTGCACCGTCTTCAAGGCGTTGCTTCGGGGGACAGTTCGGGGTCACCCCGAACTTCCGGGAAGGGTGGCGGAGCCCGGCGGCGGGCGCAGCCCCGCCTCCTTGAGCTCGAGGAGGGCCAGGGCCCGGATGACGTCCCGGTCTCCCCGGCGCCAGGCACCGGCCGGGTCGTCGCTCACGCGGGCCAGTCGGGGCATCGGCTGGTTCGTCATGGCCCGCAGGGCGAAGAGGTCCAGGTCGGGGTCGGCGTCGATGAACCGCTGCGCCGCCGACGCCCGCCGGACGAAGCGCACCCGGAGCACGAGCCACACGAGCCCGACGATGAGGATGGGCGCGAGCGCCGTCGTGAGCGCGAGGACGAGCGAGACCCGCTCCACGGCCGTGACGAGGTCGCGGCCGGCCTGCTGGATGTCGCTGCCCACGCCGGCGGCCGACCGGAAGGGCGTGGCGATCCGGTCGTCGAGGATCGGCAGGTTGTCGACGCTGTCGCCGGCGGTCGTCATCGTCCCGCGGAAGCTCTCCCCGGCGCTGGCCAGCTGCCGGCCGGGCTCGGCGAGCTGCATCGTCGCCTCGTGGACCCGCAGGGCGATCCGGATCCACAGGACCACCCAGAGGAGGAGGCCGACGTCGGCGGCCACCTGGGCCAGCCGGCGTCCGGGGATGTCGCTGTACAGCTTCACGGGTCCTCCTGGGTCAGGGGGCGGTCGGGCCCGGCACTAGACTTCCACCGCGATCCACCAGGACGCGGAAACTCCGGGACGACGGCGCCCCGGACGAGCACCAGAAGAGGTGTCTGATAACCGTGAAGGTCGGAATCCCCACCGAGGTCAAGAACAACGAGTTCCGCGTCGGGATCACCCCCGTCGGCGTCAACGAGCTCGTCAGCCGTGGCCACGAGGTCCTCGTCCAGAAGGGTGCCGGGCTGGGCTCCTCGATCACCGACGACGAGTACGCCTCCCAGGGCGCGACGATCATCGGCTCGGCCGACGACGTCTGGGCCGAGGCCGACATGGTCATGAAGGTCAAGGAGCCGGTCGCGGACGAGTACCACCGGCTCCGTGAGGGGCTGACGCTCTTCACCTACCTCCACCTCGCCGCCGACGAGCCGCTGACCCGCGAGCTCGTCGCGAAGAAGGTCACCTCGATCGCCTACGAGACCGTCCAGCTGCCGTCGGGCCTGCTCCCGCTGCTCTACCCGATGTCCGAGGTGGCGGGCTGCCTCGCCCCGCAGGTCGGCGCGCACGCGATGATGAAGGCCCAGGGCGGCCGCGGCGTCCTCATGGGCGGGATCGGCGGCGTCGCCAACGCCAAGGTCGTCGTCCTCGGGGCCGGGGTCGCCGGCCAGAACGCCGCCAACATCGCCCTCGGGATGGGCGCCAGCGTGACCCTCCTCGACACCGACCTCGACAAGCTCCGGATGAGCTTCTGGCGCTACGACAACCGGGTCGCGCAGATCGCCTCGTCGAAGATGGCCGTCGGCGAGCAGGTCCTCGAGGCCGACCTCGTCATCGGCACCGTCCTCATCCCCGGCGCCAAGGCGCCCAAGCTCGTCACCGACGACATGGTCGCCCAGATGAAGCCCGGCTCGGTCCTCGTCGACGTCGCCATCGACCAGGGCGGCTGCTTCGAGAACAGCCGGCCGACCACCCACGCCGACCCGACCTTCCCGGTCCACGAGTCGATCTACTACTGCGTCGCGAACATGCCCGGCGCGGTCCCGCACACCTCGACGTGGGCGCTGACGAACGCCACCCTCACGTACGCGACGAAGCTCGCCGACAAGGGCTGGCGCCCCGCGATGGCCGCCGACCCGGCGCTGGCGCTCGGCCTCAACACCCACGGTGGGCACGTGACGTACGCCGCCGTGGCGGACGCCTTCGGCATGGACAGCATCGACGTCGCCGAGGTGCTCTCCTGACCCCGGAGGACCCGCAGCCGACGGCCCGTCCCACCCCGGTGGGGCGGGCCGTCGACGCGTGGCTGACCCACCTCGACGTCGAGCGCGGCATGTCCGCGAACACCCTGGCCGCCTATCGTCGGGACCTCGCGCGCTGGTCGGCCTTCCTCGCGGACGTCGGGGTGACCCGGCCGGAGGATGTCACCGAGGCCCACGTCACCGAGTTCCTCGCCCGGCTGCGGGAGGGGGACGACGAGCACCGCCCCCTCGCCGCCACCTCGGCCGCACGGACCCTCGTCGCCGTCCGCGGCCTCCACCGCTTCCTCGCCCTCGAGGGCTCCCTCGACGCGGACCCGACCCGCGACGTCAGCCCCCCACGCCCCCCGAGCCGGCTGCCGAAGGCGATCGCCCTCGACGACGTCGAGCGGCTGCTCGACGCCGCGTCGGTCGGAGACACCCCGGCCTCGCTGCGGGACCGTGCCCTGCTCGAGGTCCTCTACGGCACGGGGGCCCGCATCTCGGAGGCTGTCGGGCTCGACGTCGACGACGTCGACGGCGAGGAGGGGGTGGTCCGGCTCCGCGGCAAGGGCGGGAAGGAGCGGCTGGTCCCGCTCGGCTCGTACGCCGCGCGCGCCCTCGAGGCGTGGCTCGTCCGGGGCCGGCCGGGACTGGCCGCCGCGGGGCGGGGCACCCCGGCGGTCTTCCTCAACACCCGCGGGGGGAGGCTCTCCCGGCAGAGCGCGTGGGCGGTTCTGCGGGGGGCCGCCGAGCGGGCCGGCCTCAGCGGCCACCTGTCGCCGCACACGCTGCGGCACTCGTTCGCCACCCACCTGCTCGAGGGCGGGGCGGACGTGCGGGTCGTCCAGGAGCTGCTCGGGCACGCCTCGGTGACGACGACGCAGATCTACACCAAGGTCACGGTCCAGCAGCTGCGCGAGGTGTACGCGCAGAGCCATCCACGGGCCCGGTGAGGCGCGCCGATCGGGGACCGACCCGCTGATAGGGTCACCTCGATCAGCGAGAGGCTGACCGAGCACCACCGGTACGGGGAGTTGGAGTGTTGGGCGAGACCGACGCCGCGTTGCAGATGCGCATCGACGGGCACGGACAGGTGGGCCCCACCGGACGCCCGCTGCCCGACTTCCCCGAGCCCCCGCCGCTGACCTCCCACGGCCCGGCCCGGGTCATCGCCATGTGCAACCAGAAGGGCGGGGTCGGCAAGACGACGACGACGATCAACCTCGGCGCGGCCCTCGCCGAGCTCGGTCGCCGGGTCCTCCTCGTCGACTTCGACCCGCAGGGCGCACTGTCCGTCGGCCTCGGCATCCCCACCCATGAGCTCGACACGACGGTCTACAACCTGCTCGTCGAGCGCGGGCACGACATCCGCGACATCATCCAGCACACGATGATCGAGGGCCTCGACGTCGTCCCGGCCAACATCGACCTCTCGGCCGCCGAGGTCCAGCTCGTCGGAGAGGTCGCCCGCGAGCAGATCCTCGCCCGGGTGCTGCGCCCGGTCGAGGACGACTACGACGTCGTGCTCGTCGACTGCCAGCCCTCCCTCGGGCTGCTCACCGTCAACGCGCTGACGGCCGCGCACGGCGTGATCATCCCCCTCGAGTGCGAGTTCTTCGCGATGCGCGGGGTCGCCCTGCTCGTCGAGACCATCGAGAAGATCACCGACCGGCTCAACCCGCGGCTGGAGATCGACGGCATCCTCGCGACGATGTACGACGGGCGCACCCTGCACTCCCGCGAGGTCGTCGCCAGCGTCGTGGAGCACTTCGGCGACCAGGTCTTCCACACGGTCATCTCGCGCACGGTGAAGTTCCCCGACGCCTCGCTCGCCGCCGAGCCGATCACGACGTACGACGCCACGCACAAGGGCGCGGACGCCTACCGCCAGCTCGCCCGCGAGCTCATCGCCCGCGGCGGGGCGGCCTGATCCGGATGGCAGCGCCCCCCGAGGCCGAGGCCGGGGGAGCCCGGGCCCTCGGGTCCGACGCCGACGTCACGCCCGGCGGGGTCATCACCCGGCGGGCCGCGGCGACCCCCTTCGAGGTCCACCTCGAGAACTTCAGCGGGCCGTTCGACCTGCTCCTCGGCCTGATCAGCAAGCACCGGCTCGACATCACCGAGATCGCGCTCGCGACGGTCACCGACGAGTTCATCGCGCACATCCGGGCCGCCCGGGAGAGCGAGGAGGGCTGGGACCTCTCCCAGGCCACCGAGTTCCTCGTCGTCGCCGCCACCCTCCTCGACCTCAAGGCGGCGCGGCTGCTGCCACAGGCCGGACCCGAGGACGAGGAGGACCTCGCCCTCATCGAGGCCCGCGACCTGCTCTTCGCCCGGCTCCTCCAGTACCGGGCGTTCAAGGACATCGCCCACACCTTCGCGGAGCGGATGGCGACCGCCGGCCGCCGCCAGCCGCGCGCGGTGGCGCTCGAGCCGCACCTCGCGGCGCTCCTCCCCGAGCTCGTCATGACGGTCACCCCGGAGCAGCTCGCCGTCATCGCGGCCCGGGCCCTCGCGCCCAAGACTCCGCCGACGGTGGGGCTCGCGCACCTGCACGCCCCCTCCGTGAGCGTCCGCGAGCAGGCCGGCCTCATCGGTGCCCGGCTGCGCCGCGAGCGGGTCGCCTCGTTCCGCAGCCTCGTCGCGGACGCCGACAGCACGCTCGTCGTCGTCGCCCGGTTCCTCGCCCTGCTCGAGCTGTTCCGGGAGTCGGCGATCGGCTTCGAGCAGGCGGAGGCGCTCGCCGAGCTCACCGTCCGCTGGACCGGCCCGGAGGAGGGCGACATCGAGGTCGACGACGAGTTCGACGAGCCGCCGTCCCACTCGGAGCCCGCCGAGCACACCGACCCGACCCCCACCCCGGACCCAGGAGGTCCCCGATGACCGAGCCCGAGCCGGACGCCGGCCCTTCCGGAGCCGAGCCGCCCACGGCCGCCGACGAGCAGCTGGCCCTCGACGTCGCCGACTTCCCGGGTGGCATCCACGGGGCCCTCGAGGCGGTCCTCATGGTCGTCGACGAGCCGGTGGGCGTGATGGCGCTCGCGTCCGCGCTCGAGCAGCCGGTCGCGGACGTCGAGGCCGCCCTCGCCGAGCTCGAGGAGGGCTACACGGCGCAGAACCGGGGCTTCACGCTCAGGGAGGTCGGCGGGGGGTGGCGGATGTACAGCCGGCACGAGTACGCCCCGGTCGTCGAGCGCTTCGTCCTCGACGGGCAGCAGGCCCGGCTCACCCAGGCCTCCCTCGAGACCCTCGCCGTCATCGCGTACCGGCAGCCGGTGTCCCGGTCGCGGGTGGCCGCCGTGCGCGGGGTCAACGTCGACGGCGTCATCCGCACCTTGACGACCCGCGGGCTCATCGAGGAGGTCGGCCACGACCCGGAGTCGACCGCCACCCTCTACGGGACGACGTCGTACTTCCTCGAGCGCCTCGGCCTCGGCAGCCTCGACGAGCTGCCGGCCCTCGCACCGTACCTGCCCGAGGTCGACCTCCTCGACGAGATCGCCGAGGGAGGCCGGGGATGACCCCGCCGGCGAGCGGCGGCGGCGGCCGCGGAGGCAGTAGCCGCGGAGGAAGTGGCCGCGGAGGCAGCGGGCAGGACCCGCGGAAGCGCAGTGGCGGCCAGCCGGGGAAGAAGGAGGCCGGCCGGTCCGGCAAGCAGACCGGGAAGCAGACCGGGGGGCAGCGCGGGAAGTCCGCCGGGCAGCGTGGGCGAGGCACCGGCACGACGCGGGCCAGCCAGCCGACCCGGCCCAAGGCCGAGCCGCAGCGTCCGGTCGTCGACGTCCACGACCCCGAGGGCGTGCGGCTCCAGAAGCTCCTCGCGGCCGCCGGCGTCGGGTCCCGGCGGGTCTGCGAGGACCTCATCGCCGCGGGCCGGGTCGAGGTCGACGGCCAGGTCGTCACCGAGCTCGGCGTGCGCATCCGCCCCACCCAGGTCGTCCACGTCGACGGCGAGCGGATCCAGCTCGACGAGTCGCGCGTCTACCTCGCGTTCAACAAGCCGCTCGGCGTCGTCACCTCGATGAGCGACGAGCTCGGGCGGGTCGACATCGGCGACTACGTGGGGGCGCGCAAGGAGCGGCTCTTCCACGTCGGGCGCCTCGACGCCGACACCGAGGGCCTGCTCCTCCTCACCAACGACGGCGACCTCGCGCACCGCCTCCAGCACCCCCGGTACGGGGTGCTCAAGACCTACCTCGCCCAGATCCCCGGACCGGTTCCGCGCGACCTCGGGCGCCGGCTCCGAGAGGGAGTGGACCTCGAGGACGGTCCGGTCGCGGTCGACTCGTTCCGCGTCGTCGACTCCCAGCCCGGGAAGGCCCTGGTCGAGGTGGTCCTCCACGAGGGCCGCAAGCACATCGTCCGGCGGCTGCTCGCCGAGGTGGGACACCCGGTCATCTCCCTCGTGCGCACCCAGGTCGGCCCCATCCACCTCGGGGACACCAAGCCGGGCCGGTGGCGCGCGCTGTCCGGGGCCGAGGTGTCGGCCCTCTACGCGGCGGCGGGGCTGTGAGGGTCCACGTCGTCGGCACCGGCCTCATCGGCACGAGCCTCGGGCTGGCCCTGCGACACCACGGCGACGAGGTGACCCTCGAGGACGCCATCGCGACCCACGCGGCGTTGGCGCGGGACCTCGGCGCCGGCCGCCTCGCGGGCCCGGGCGGCCTGGAGGAGGCTCCCGACCTCGTCGTCGTCGCGACGCCCCCGGACGTCACGGCGGCCTGCGTCGGCGACGCCCTCCGTCGCTGGCCCACGACCGTCGTCACGGACGTGGCGTCGGTCAAGGGCGCCGTCGTGGCGGCCCTGCGGGCGCAGGGCGCCGACCTCGCCCGCTACTGCGGGTCGCACCCGATGGCCGGTCGCGAGCGCTCGGGCGCGGTCGCCGGCCGGCGGGACCTGTTCGACGGGCGCGCCTGGGTCCTCACCCCGACCCCCGAGACCAGCGAGGAGGCCGTGCGCGTCGTCACGGAGGTCGCGCGCGCGGCCGGCGCGGCCGTGCGCCGGCTTCCCCCGGAGGAGCACGACCGGGCCGTCGCGGCCGTCTCGCACGTGCCCCAGCTCGCGGCGAGCCTCGTCGCGGCGCGGCTCGAGGACCTCGACGAGGCCTCGGTGGCCCTGGCGGGGCAGGGGCTGCGCGACGTGACCCGGATCGCCGCCAGCGACCCCAACCTGTGGACCCAGATCCTCGCCGGCAACGCGCCCGCGGTCCGTGAGGTGCTCCGGGCCCTGGCCGCCGACCTCGGCTCGGTCATCGAGGCCCTCGGTGCCCTCGAGGACTCCACCGACGCCCCGGGCGCCCGCGGCACGCTGGCCAAGGCCATCGCCGCGGGGAACGCCGGCCACGCCCGCATCCCGGGCAAGCACGGCGCCGCCCCCACGGCGTACACGACGGTCCGGGTCCTCATCCCCGACGAGCCGGGGCAGCTCGGCCGGCTGTTCGCCGACGTCGGGGAGATCGGCACGAACATCGAGGAGTTCCACCTCGACCACGGCCTCGGGCAGCCCTTCGGCCTCGCCGAGGTCGACGTCGTCCCGGCCGCCGCCGCGGGGCTCGCCGAGGCGCTCGCCGCGCGGGGCTGGCAGATCCACGGCTGAGGCCCCGCACTAGGCTCACCGCCCATGACCCAGCCCCTCACCATCGCCATCGACGGCCCCTCGGGCTCGGGCAAGAGCACCGTCGCCAGGGCAGTGGCGCGGCGCCTCGGCATCGGGTTCCTCGACACCGGCGCGATGTACCGCGCCCTCACGTGGTGGTGCCTCGAGCGCGGGCTCGACCTCGCCGACCTCGACGCGGTGGCCGCGGCGGCGCGCGACCTGCCGCTCGAGATCGGGACCGACCCCGACGCGCCGAGCGTCCGCGTCGGGGAGACCGACGTCACGGCCGCGATCCGCACGAGCGAGGTGAGCACGGCCGTGTCGGCGGTCGCGACGAACCGGCAGGTGCGGCCCGTCCTCCAGCAGCGCCAGCGGGACCTCATGGCCGACATCGCCGGCCGGACCGGGGGAGTGGTCGCCGAGGGGCGTGACATCACGACGGTCGTCGCCCCGGACGCCCGCGTCCGGGTCCTCCTCACCGCCTCGGAGGAGGCGCGGCTGCGGCGCCGGTCCGCCGAGCTGCACGGGGCCACGGACGACGCCGCGGTCGAGGCGACCCGCGACCAGGTGGTCCGCCGCGACCGGGACGACTCCACCGTCTCGACCTTCACGGAGGCGGCCGAGGGCGTCGAGCTCGTCGACACCTCCGAGCTCTCCCTCGGGGAGAGCATCGAGGCGGTCCTCGACGTCGTCGCCCGCGTGGCGGCCGCCCCCGAGGACTGACGGAAGGCACCCCCACCCGCCGCAGCTTTCTCTCCGGAGCCGGAACCTTCAGCGGGCGGCGGGAACCGAAGGCGCCCCTCGCTGAAGGTTCCGGCCCCCCGGCGCGATTCGGCCGCAGCGCCGGGCGTGCGGGAGGATGGTGCGGTGAGCACCGAGGACCCCACGACCCAGACCCAGGACCCCGCCACCGTCGAGCGGGCGCTGCGGGCCGGGCTCGAGGAGTTCGAGCTCAGCGACGAGGACCGCGCGCTCCTCGACGTCGAGGGGGGACCTGAGGGCCCCGAGGAGGCGGCGGGGCCGATCCCCGTCGTCGCCGTCGTCGGCCGCCCGAACGTCGGCAAGTCCACGCTCGTCAACCGCGTCCTCGGTCGTCGGGAGGCGGTCGTCGAGGACGTCCCCGGCGTCACCCGCGACCGCGTCGCCTACGAGGCGGACTGGGCCGGGCGCCGCTTCACCCTCGTCGACACCGGCGGATGGGCCGTCGACGCCACCGGCATCCACCTGCGGGTGGCCGAGCAGGCCGAGATCGCGGTCGAGCTCGCCGACGCCGTGCTCTTCGTCGTCGACGCGACCGTCGGGGCGACCGACGACGACGAGGCGGTCGTCAGGCTGCTGCGCCGCGCCGGCAAGCCGGTCGTCCTCGTCGCGAACAAGGTCGACGACCAGCGCACGGAGGCCGACGCAGCGGCGCTGTGGAACCTCGGGCTCGGTCAGCCGTGGCCGGTCTCGGCGCTGCACGGCCGGGGGAGCGGCGACGTCCTCGACGCGCTCCTCGACGTCCTCCCGGACGTGTCGGCGGTCGGCGGCGCCTATGCCCCGGGCGGCCCCCGCCGGGTCGCGCTGCTCGGACGCCCCAACGTCGGCAAGTCCTCGATGCTCAACAAGCTCGCCGGCGCGGAGCGCGTCGTCGTCGACGCCGTGGCGGGCACCACCCGCGACCCGGTCGACGAGCTCATCGAGCTCGGCGGCCGGACGTGGCGCTTCGTCGACACCGCGGGGATCCGCCGTCGGGTCCACCAGACCCGTGGCGCCGACTTCTACGCCTCCCTGCGCACGCAGACGGCCCTCGAGAAGGCCGAGGTCGCTGTCGTCCTCGTCGACGCGAGCGAGGTCATCGCCGAGCAGGACGTCCGCGTCATCCAGCAGGTCATCGACGCAGGCCGGGCGCTCGTCATCGCCTACAACAAGTGGGACCTCACCGACGAGGAGCGCCGCCACTACCTCGAACGCGAGATCGAGCGCGACCTCGTCCAGGTGCCGTGGGCGCCCCGCGTCAACGTGTCGGCCCGCACCGGGCGGCACCTCGAGAAGCTCGTCCCGGCCCTCGACCTCGCGCTGGAGTCGTGGGAGACCCGCATCCCGACCGCCCGCCTCAACGCGTTCCTCGGCGAGGTCGTCGCCGCCCACCCGCACCCGGTCCGCGGTGGCAAGCAGCCGCGCATCCTCTTCGCGACCCAGGCCGGCACCCGGCCCCCGCGCTTCGTCCTCTTCGCCTCGGGCTTCATCGAGGCCGGCTACCGACGCTTCGTCGAGCGCCGGCTGCGGGAGGAGTTCCCCTTCGAGGGGACCCCGATCGAGGTCTCCGTGCGGGTCCGCGAGAAGCGCCGCGCCCGGCGCTGACGGCCCCCGGGGCGATTCGGCCGCGTCGCCCGCCATGGGATAGGGTTTCGACCGCTCCCACGGGGGCAGCCACGGGCTGTGGCGCAGTTTGGTAGCGCACTTGACTGGGGGTCAAGGGGTCGCAGGTTCAAATCCTGTCAGCCCGACGCGAGGTGAGCGGCCGGTCGACGGAGTCGATCCCGGCCGCTCACTCGCGTTCGGGGACGGGATGCCGGGAGCCCGAGCCGGGGGCGACGGAGGAGACCTTGGGAG
>DASSQJ010000203.1:0-4189 GCA_035702545.1 Phycicoccus sp. | reverse complement strand
GGCCGGGGGTCGGCGTGCCGGGCGGCCCGGCCGGCGGTCGCCGGGACCGGCGTCACGGCAGCGGCAGCGGCAGCGGCGGTGGACCCACCAGGGCCGGTGGCGGTGGACAGCGGGGACACCACGGCGCGCACGTCGAGCGCCTGCCGTGCCCCCGCGCGCCGGCCATGGCGGCCGAGCGGGGTCTCGAGGCTGTACTGCGACATCGTCCCTCCGGTGGAGTTTCGCGAAGCCCCTGCTCCGGGGAGCCACGCTTCCACCGTGGGCACCGAGCGGCCACCGGGTCGGGCGCATCCGGACCCAACGGCCGAGGCGCATCGGCCGTTGGGTGGATGGAGCCCGCGTCAGGGCACGATGACCGCGCGTCCCCGCAGGCTGCGCTCGTGCATCCGCTCGTAGGCCCGGGGCGCGTCGTCGAGGGAGAACGTCTCGGTCTCGACGTGGACGGCGCCGGTGCGCGCCAGCGCCATCACCTCGTGCAGCTCGGGGATGGTGCCCCAGTACGGCGCCCGGACCGTCGTCTCGTACGGCAGCGTGAAGATGCCGACCGGCACCGCGCCCTCCCCGACGCCGACAACGACGATGTCGGACTGGAAGTGCACCATCTGCGCCGCGAGCGCGGTCGTCGGGGTGATGCCGACGAAGTCGAACACGGCGGTGGCACCGCGGCCACCGGTCGCCTGACGCACCCGCTCGGGGGCGGACTCGTCGGACGCGAACGCCTCGTGCGCCCCGACCTCCTCGGCGAGCGCGAGCTTGTCCTCGCCGATGTCGAGGGCGATGACCCGGGCCGGGCTCAGCGCCCGGAGGAACTGGATGCCGAGGTGGCCCAGGCCGCCGACGCCGATGACGACCGCGGTGCTCCCGGGGACGAGCTTGGGGAGGGAGGGTGTGATCGCGTGGTACGGCGTGAGCCCGGCGTCGGTGAGGGCCACGGCGGACACCGGGTCGAGGCCGTCGAGCGGCACGAGATGCCGGGTGTCGTCGACGAGGAGGTACTCCGCCATCGACCCGGGGGCACCGAGGCCCGGCGGCCGGATGCCGAGCGCGGCTGCGTTCTCGCAGTACTGCTCGGCGCCGGTCGCGCAGGTGCGGCAGCGGCCGCAGCCCCACGGCCCGTAGACCGCGACGGCGTCCCCGACCTCGAACCCCCGGGCGTCGGGACCCATCTCCGCGACGACGCCGACGCCCTCGTGGCCGAGCGTCAGCGGAAGGGTGATGCCGAGCCCCGTGACGACCTCCTGCGGCTGGGACATGACGAACTCGTCGGAGTGGCAGGCGCCGGCGGCCGTGACCCGCAACAGCACCTGGCCGCCGGTCGGGGTCGGCTTCTCGACCTCGACGACCTGCGGGGGCTGCCCGACCGTGACGTACTGGAGTGCCTTCATCAACGCCTCCTGGCGATGGGTGGGTGGTGACTCCCACGCTAGGTCCGGAGAAGGGGGTCTGCGGTGTGCCGTCGGCCACTCCCGGCGGGGAAACGCCCGTGACCCGGGAGGTGCCCGTGCGGTATGACTGTGCGGTGCTGTTCCGGCTGGCGGACCACGAGCTCGACGAGGCGACCCGCACGCTTCGCGGCCCGTCGGGGGCCATCCACCTCGAGCCGCAGGTGTTCGACGTCCTCGCCCACCTCGTCCGGCACCGGGACCGCGCCGTCCCGAAGAGCGAGCTGCTCCAGCAGGTGTGGGGCGACGAGTTCGTCTCCGAGTCGGCGCTGACGTCGCGGATCAAGTCGGCTCGGGCTGCCCTCGGGGACACCGGCCGCGACCAGAGCCACATCCGGACCGTCCACGGCTTCGGCTACCAGTTCGTCGCGCCGGTGACGGTCGTCGAGTCCGGTACCCACGCCGCCACGCCGACCGGCCCGGGCCCGGCGGAGCCCATCCCGGCCGCACGGTCGGCCGATCGGTCGACGGCTGCGCTGCGGGGGCTCCCCCGCTTCCACAGCCCGTTCCGGGGGCGCGAGCAGGAGCGGGCGCGGCTCGCCGAGGTCGTGGCGGAGAACCGGCTCGTCACGGCCCTGGGGCCGGGCGGCATCGGCAAGACCCGGCTCGTCGTCGAGGTCCTCTCGGCGGCCCCCGAGCCGCTGCGGGGCCTCGGCCTGCCCGTCCACTTCGTCGACTTCGCCTCGACCCGTGACCCGGCCGCGGTCCCCGACACCATCGCGCTGACGCTCGGCATCGAGGTGGGGGAGCGGATGGACCCGACGGCGGCGGTCTGCGAGTACCTCGCCGCGATCCCGCTCCTCGTCGTCCTCGACAACTGCGAGCACGTGCTCGCGGCGGCCGCCGAGGCCGCTGCCGCGATCCTCGACGCGACGGCCGGCACCCGAGTTCTCGCGACGAGCCGGATGCCCCTCGGCGTCGAGGGCGAGCGGCTCTTCCGCATCGGCCCGCTGCCGGTCGTGGGCACCGACGAGGCGGTGACGGCGGACACCTTGCGGCACAACCCGGCCGCGGCCATGTTCCTCGACCGGGCCGTGCTCGTCGACGACACGGTGCTCGAGGACGACGCGGACACCGAGCGCATCGCCGAGATCTGCCGCGCGCTCGACGGCGTCCCGCTCGCCCTCGAGCTCGCGGCCGGACGGGTCGCGGCGTTCGGGCTCGCCGACCTCGTCGGGCTGCTCGACCACCGGCTCGACGTCCTCGGCGACCGCTCGAGCGCCCGGGAGGACCGGCACCGGACCCTGCGCGCCACCCTCGAGTGGTCCTACGGGCTGCTCGACGAGCCGGCGCGCCGCCTGCTGCGCTTCCTCGCCGTGTTCCCCGGCGGCGTGAGCTTCGACTGCGTCCCGACGATCGCGGACCGGCTCGGGCTCGAGGCCGGCGGCTTCGAGGCCGTCGGCGCGCTCGTCGACGCCTCGCTCGTGACGCGCGAGCGGGCCGGCTCGGGGACCCGCTACTCCCAGCTCGAGACCCTCCGGTCCTTCGGCCTCGAGGAGCTCGAGGCCCGGGATGAGCGGGCGGAGGCCGACGAGCTGCTCGTCGCCGCCACCCTGGAGGTCGCCGCCCGGGTCGCCGAGGAGCTCGAGAGCGCACAGGAGCCGCGCTGTGCCGCGATGGTCCGCGAGGAGCTTCCCAACATCCGCGCGGCGCGGCGGCACCTCGCCGACCACGACCGCCTCGACGAGCTGCTCCTCCTCCTGCGCCGCCTCAGCGAGTGGGCCCGGGTCCGCGACGCGAACGAGTACTGGTCGTGGTCCGACGACCTGCTCGACCGCCTGCCGACCGGTGACCCCCGTCGCCCCGCGGCGCTGGCGATCCACGCCCAGGCGTCCTGGCGGCGGGGTCACGTCGCGGCGTCGATCGCCGACGCCGCCGAGGCGCTCGCCGGCCCCCACGACGACTGGGTGGAGGAACACGCCCTCGCCGAGCAGGCGGCGGGGCGGATGTTCACCGGCGAGAACGACGCGGCGGTCGCCGCGTGGGACCGGGCCGCGCAGCTGCGTCCCGTCTCCTTCCACCTCGGCTCGGCCGCCCTCGCGACGACCTACGCCGGCCGGATCGACGAGGCCCGGGAGCGCGTCGCCGAGGCGCGGCGCCTCGCCCCGGAGTCACCGAGCGGCGACGCCTGGCTGAGCTACGCCGAGGGGGAGATCGCCAGTGCCGGTGGCGCACCCGACCCGGAGCCGCTGGAGCGAGCCATCGCCGCGGCGACCTCGGTCGACGCCTCCTTCATCCGGGGCGTCGCAATGGTGACGCTCGCGTCGCTGCACACCGCGCGCGGGGACCGCCGGGCGGCCGCCGCGAGCTACGAGGAGCTGGTCCGCCACTGGCTGCGTTCCGGCAGCTGGACCCAGCAGTGGACGACGCTGCGCAACGTCGCGGTGCTCCTCGAGGAGGACCACCCCGAGACCGCGCTCGACATCCTCCTCGGGGCCGCGGCCGACCCGCTGAGCCCCTCGGCGGTCGTCGGTCCGGCGGCCGAGGACGAGGAGGCGCTGCGGCGACGGCTGCTCGCCCGGGTGCCGGAGGCCGCGTCACGCCCCCGACGGACCCGGGTCGAGGTCGCCGAGGACGCCCGCCAGGCGCTCCTGCGCGTCGCCCGCTCGGGCTGATCAGGACGCGGTGACCGCCCGCGCCTCGAGCTCCTCGACCTCGTGCCGCAGCGCGCCGGCGATCTCGCGGAAGGCGAGCATCGCCGCGGGACCGTCGAGGTCCATGGCGGCCAGGCGGGCGGTCGGGGGCAT
>DASSQJ010000202.1:0-6056 GCA_035702545.1 Phycicoccus sp. | reverse complement strand
TGGAGCACCTGGACGACCGCCTTCGCCGGGCCGTCCGGCAGCCAGCGGTGGGTGAAGAGGCCGGTGCGGTCGTCCGTCGTCACCGTCGTCGTCGTGCTCTGCATCGTCGCCGTCCTGTTACCGATGGGTAGTTCCGGGGACAGCCTGCCATCCCGGTGGGCGGACCGACGGGATGGTGTGACGCGTCCCCGTGCCCCGCCCCCGGTCAGGTGCGGGACGGCACCTCGCGACGCGCCCGCTCGGCGAGGGCGGCGAGCACGGCCGGCGGGTCCCAGGCGCCCGGGTCGTCCGTGCCGCGCCAGGCGGAGACCTGGTGCCGGGCCCAGCGGGTCCACCGGAGGGTCGCGAGCTCCTGGTCGAGCTGGAGGGAGAGGAGCAGCGCGCTGAGGTGCAGGCGGGCGGGGAACTCGGACTCGGCCGGCGGCATCCCGGCCATCGAGGCGAGCACGTCGACCCGGGCCGCCGAGTCCTCCTCCATCCGGTCCAGCGTCGCGCCGAGCTGCTCGAGCGACCCGGCGTCGGAGAAGAAGACCTTGAGCACCGCCTCGGACTCCATCGACGGCGGTGCGGGGGGCTCGGAGAGCCAGTCGCGCAGCGCGGCGCGGCCCTCCTCGGTGATCGCGTAGACCGTCCGCGGCCGGTTGCCCGTGCGCTCCCGGCTCGCGGTCGCGAGGCCGGCGGCGACGAGCTGCTTGGGCTCGTCGTAGAGCTTGCGCTCCGCCCGCGGCCAGAACCAGTGGAGGCTGCGCCCCACCTGCTTGGCCAGCTCGTACGTCGTCCAGGCCCGGACGGCGAGGAGGCCGAGGAGGGCATAGCTCGTCGCGGTCCGAGGTGAGGCCATGCGTCATCTTGACATACTGCCTGAGTCAGTATCTACTGTCTCCTCATTACTGCACCGTGCAGTATTCCGATGACCGAGGAGGATCCGATGACCGACACCGCCACCCCCGCCACCGCCCTGCGCCTGGCCACGACCGACGCCGGCAGCGGCGAGCCCGCCCTGCTCCTCCTCCCCGGGTGGTGCGGCGACCGCACCGTGTTCGACGCGCTCGCCGCCGGCGCCGCCCCCCACCGCCGCACGGTCTCCGTCGACCTGCCCGCACACGGTGAGTCCCCCGACCCCGGCGAGTTCGGCACGGCGGACGTCGTCGACGCCCTCGTCGCGACCCTCGAGCAGCTGGGGGTCGAGCGGGTGGTCCCGGTCGCCCTCTCGCACGCCGGGTGGGCCGCGATCGCGCTCCGGCGCCGGCTCGGGTCGGAGGCCGTGCCCGGGGTGGTGCTCCTCGACTGGATGGTGCTCGGCACCCCGCCGGGGTTCGCGGACGCGCTCGGCGGGCTCCGGTCACCGCAGTGGCGGACCGTGAGCGACGGGCTGCGCGCGATGTGGACGGCGGGCCTCGACATCCCGGCGCTGTCGTCGTACGTCGACTCCATGGGCTGCTACGGCGAGGCGCACTGGGCCCGCGCGGGGCGGGAGATCGCCGCGGGGTTCGCCGAGCACCCCGTCCCCCTCGAGGCGCTCGCCGCGCTCCAGCCGTGCCCGACGCTGCACCTCTACGCCCAGCCGGCCGACGACGCCGTGCTCGCCGCGCAGCAGGAGTACGCGCAGGCCCACCCGTGGTTCGAGGTGCACCGGCTCGAGGCCCGCAGCCACTTCCCGATGTTCGAGGTGCCCGAGGCGATGGCCGGGCGCATCGAGGACTTCGTCACCCGGCTGGGGTGACCCACGCACCCGCCCGGCCCGCCTCTCCGGGTGCGGGTCAGGGCGAGCGGGTCACTCCCACTCGATGGTTCCGGGCGGCTTGCTCGTGACGTCGAGGACGACCCGGTTGACCTCGCGCACCTCGTTGGTGATCCGCGTGGAGATCTTCGCGAGGACGTCGTAGGGCACCCGGGTCCAGTCGGCGGTCATCGCGTCCTCCGAGGACACCGGGCGCAGGACCACGGGATGCCCGTAGGTCCGCCCGTCGCCCTGGACCCCCACGGAGCGGACGTCGGCGAGGAGCACCACGGGGCACTGCCAGATGTCGCGGTCGAGCCCGGCGGCGCTCAGCTCCTCGCGGGCGATCGCGTCGGCGGCGCGCAGGACGTCGAGGCGCTCGCGGGTCACCTCGCCGACGATCCGGATCCCGAGCCCCGGCCCGGGGAACGGCTGGCGCCAGACGATGGCCTCGGGGACGCCGAGCTCGAGGCCGACCTGGCGGACCTCGTCCTTGAAGAGCAGGCGCAGCGGCTCGACGAGGGTGAAGCGCAGGTCCTCCGGGAGGCCCCCGACGTTGTGGTGGCTCTTGATGTTCGCCGTCCCCGTGCCGCCGCCGGACTCGACGACGTCCGGGTAGAGCGTCCCCTGGACGAGGAACTCCACGGGGTGGTCGTCGGGCCCGGTGTGCGAGCCGACGACGTCGCGCGCGGCCTGCTCGAAGACGCGGATGAACTCGCGCCCGATGATCTTGCGCTTCTCCTCCGGGTCCGAGACCCCGGCGAGGGCGCCGAGGAAGCGCTCTCGGGCGTCGACGACGACGAGGTCGACCCCCGTCGCGGCGACGAAGTCCTTCTCGACCTGCTCGGCCTCCCCGGAGCGGAGCAGCCCGTGGTCGACGAAGACGCAGGTCAGCTGGTCGCCCACCGCCCGCTGGACGAGCGCGGCGGCCACCGAGGAGTCGACACCGCCGGAGAGGCCGCAGATGACGCGCTTGTCGCCGATCTGCGCGCGGACGGTCGAGACGAGGTCCTCGACGACGTTCGCCGCGGTCCAGTCGCCCGCGAGGCCGGCGCCGCGCAGGAGGAAGTTCTCGAGGACCTGCTGCCCGAAGGTCGAGTGGAGGACCTCGGGGTGCCACTGGACGCCGTAGAGCCGGCGCTCGTCGTCCTCGAACCCGGCGACCGGGGCACCCGACGTCGTGGCCGTCACCGACATCCCCGCGGGCGCCTCGGCGACCGAGTCGCCGTGGCTCATCCACACCGACTGCTCGGCGGGCTGGCCGTTGAAGAGGGTCGACCTCGTGTCGAGGATGGTCGCGGGCGTCGCGCCGAACTCGGAGAGCCCGGTCTTCTCCACCGTGCCGCCGAGGGCCTGCGCCATCGCCTGGAAGCCGTAGCACATCCCGAAGACCGGCACCCCGGCGCGGAGCAGCTCGGCGTCGAGCTGCGGCGCTCCGTCCTCGTACACCGACGACGGCCCGCCCGAGAGGATGATGGCGGCCGGCTCCTTCGCGAGCATCTCGGCCACCGGCATCGAGTGCGGGACGACCTCGCTGAAGCAGCTCGCCTCGCGGACCCGCCGCGCGATGAGCTGCGCGTACTGGGCACCGAAGTCGACGACGAGGACCGGCCGGTCGGCGAGGCGCACCGGCTCACCGCCCTCGACGAGCGCGTGGTCGGGGTCCTCGTGGTGCCGGGCGTCCTGCGGGGGGGCGTCGCTCACGCGGACAAGGCTACTGTCGAGCGGCGGCGAGGCCGCCCTCGACCTCGGCCGCCACCTTCCGCTCGACCCAGAAGGAGAGGAAGGGGACGCAGCCGGCGAGCATGACGAGGACGATGCGGGTCAGCGACCAGCCCACCTTGAAGCCGAGCAGGGCCGTCGCGACGAGGTAGACCATGTAGATGAACCCGTGCGGCTGGGGCCACCAGCGCAGCGGGTTCTCCTCGCCCTTCATCCCGAAGCCGTACGAGAGGACCATCTCGGCGACGAGGACGAGCAGCCCGACGCCGACGACGAAGGCCATCACCTTGAAGAAGGTGAGGCGGGTTCGGACGGCGTCGGCGTCCGCGGGGTCGATGGCCGGGGCGCGGCCCGGGGCCGCCGCGGTGGTGCGCTCGTCAGGAGTGGTCACGCGCACCATTGTCACCCGCGTCGACGGCGGGGGCAGCGGCGGGTTGCGCGGGGTGCGCGGCGGGCGCGGGTGGCGCGGCCGCGACGGCCGGTGTCGTCCGGCGGTGCTCCTCGCGCACCATCCGCCACCACAGCCACAGGGCGAAGAGGGCGAAGACCCACCACTGGACGGCGTACGCCGCGTTGCGCCAGTTGACGCCGGTCTCGCCGAGCGGCGTGGGGACCTTCGTCAGCTGCGACCCGGAGGCCGGGTCCTCGGCCGCGAGGAAGAGGAACCCGTTGTAGAGCTCGCCCGGCCACGTGTTGACGAGCACCGAGGTGTCGACCGAGCCGAGCCGTCCTTCGCCGGTGGGCGCGGGTGCCGGGGACTCCGGCGGCGCGAGCCCACCCTCGACGGTGAGGCGTCCGGTCGGCGGCGGGCCGGCATCCGCCGGGTCGGTGACGAACCCGCGCAGGACCGGGAGCGTCGCCCCGGTCTCCTCGACGACGAACGGCGTGATGACCCAGGCCCCCTGGCGCCCCTCGAGTCGGCGGCCGGGGACGAGGAGCTGCCCCTCCGCGGCGTAGCGGCCGGTCGCCGTGACCGGACGCGCGGAGAGCTCACCGGGGAAGGCGGTGTGCGGCGTCAGGACCGAGGTCAGCGGCACCGGGGGCCGCGCCCGGGCCGCCGCGACGGCCTCCTCGAACGCCTTGCCCTCGGCGACCCCGAGCTGCCATCGGCCGAGCTGGACGAACACCGCCCCGACGACGAGGACCAGCCCGAGGAGGCCGAGGAACCTCGGCGTCAGGGCGGTCCGGAGCACGCCTCGAGGCTACGTCACCCCACCTGTTGCCACTTCCGCCGCCGGACACCCCGTCCGGACGGCGCGTCGAGGGGACGAAGTGGCAAGGAGTGGGGTGCGGACCGGCCGATGGGCACTTCACGCCACGGCCGACGGGGCCCGGGATGGGTATCGCTGCCGATGAGCGGCCGGATGCGGCGCTCCTAGCGTGGCGGGACACAGCGACCCAGCCCCAGGAGGCAGTCATGGCACCCATCGAGACCATCGACACCGTCGTCGTCGGAGCCGGCCAGGCCGGCCTCGTCACCGCCCGCGAGCTTGCCGACCGAGGACGCGAGTGCGTCGTCCTCGACCGGGCCGAGCGGGTCGGCGACGGCTGGCGCCACCACTACGACTCCTTGCGTCTCTACACCGACCGCCGGCACAGCGCGCTGCCGGGGCTGGCGTTCCCCGGCGACCCGACGACCTGCCCCGGCAAGGACGAGGTGGCCGACTACCTCGAGGCCTACGCCGCACACTTCCACCTGCCTGTGCGGATGGGGACGGGCGTCGACCGCGTGGGACCGGCCTCCGACGGCGGTGACGGCTTCGACGTGACGACGACGGCCGGCACGGTCCGGTGCGGCAACGTCGTCGTCGCGACCGGGGGCCTGGGACGCACCCCCGTCGTGCCGTCGCTCGCCGCCGAGCTGGACCCGGGCATCCTCCAGATGCACTCCGGCGAGTACCGGCGGCCCGGCCAGCTCCGCGACGGGCCCGTGCTCGTCGTCGGGGCGTCGCACTCCGGCTGCGACATCGCCCACGAGCTCGCGGAGCACCGCGAGACCCACCTCGCCGGTCGGGACTGCGGGCAGCTCCCCCTGCGCTGGAGCGGGAGCTCGGCCCCCCGCGCGTTCCCCGTCGTCCTGTTCGTGTGGGAGCACGTGCTGACGCGCCGGACACCGGTCGGGCGGCGGATGATGCCGCACGTACGCGGGCACGGGGGGGCCCCGATGCTCCGGGTCAAGCGCGAGCACCTCGCCGAGCGGGGCGTCGTCCGGCACACGCAGCGCGTCGAGTCGGTCACCGACGGGCGGCCGACCCTCGCCGACGGCACCGTGCTCGACGTCGCGAACGTCGTCTGGGCCACCGGCTACACGCAGCGCCTCGACTGGCTCGACCTCCCCGTCCTCGGCGAGGACGGCTGGCCCCGGGAGTACCGGGGCGTGGCCGAGGGGGTTGCGGGGCTCTACTTCTGCGGGCTCTCGTTCCAGTACTCGTTCGCGTCGATGGTGCTGCCGGGAGTCGGCCGGGACGCCTCGTACGTCGTCGAGCACCTCGACCGGCACCGCCCCGCGGTGGGCGCGGCCGTTCCCGCCCGCGCGGCCTGACACGGCCCTCCGGCTCGCCCGCCGCTACTCCCGCGACCGTGTGTCGACCCGCCGGTGTCCACCGGCGGGTCG
>DASSQJ010000201.1:0-5136 GCA_035702545.1 Phycicoccus sp. | reverse complement strand
GTCTTCTCGACCGGGAACTTCTCGTTGTAGCGCCGGACGACCGGCGCCTCGATGGTGGAGCTGGCGCTCTTGACGTACTCACCCATCGCGTTGAGGCGTTCGAGGACGAGCTTGCTCGTCTCGCCGCGCTCCTTGGCGAGTGCGCTCACACGGACTTTCGACACATTTCTCCTGTCCAGGTCCGTGCCGGGTGGCGCGGACCGTCGTTACAGCTGGGGGGTGCTCATCGCTGAGGACTCATCGGGTGCTCATCGCGTTCAAACCCGCTTCCGGTTCTGGTGCTTCTCTGACGGTCCCGCCTGCGCGTGGTCCGCGACCCACCGGGCCACCGCGCTGGTGTCCGGGCCGGTGCTGCTGCGCAGCGCACGACCGAACGCCTTGCGGCGGACGGCGAGGTCGAGGCACGAGACGTCCGGGTGCAACCAGGCGCCGCGCCCCGGACGACGGCGCTCGGGATCGGGAACGACGACGGGACCGCCGTCGCTTCCCTGCCCGAGAACCACTCGCAGGAGGGCCGACCGGCTATCCGCCCCACGGCAGCCGATGCAGGTGCGCACCGGCTCCCCGGGCCGGAGTCCAGTCCGGTCGGTTCGCACCAGTCTACCGCCTACGCGGCTCCGGGCGCGTCGGCGCCCTGCCCCCGGTGCTCGGCACCCGTCGCGCCGCCTCCCGAGGGCGCCGGCTCGGTGTCGGGTCGGATGTCGATGCGCCAGCCGGTGAGCTTGGCCGCGAGCCGCGCGTTCTGGCCCTCCCGGCCGATGGCGAGCGAGAGCTGGTAGTCGGGGACGACGACGCGGGCCGCACGCAGCGTGGGGTCGACGATCTCCACGCTCGACACGCGTGCTGGCGAGAGCGCCGACGCGACGAACTTCACGGGGTCCTCGGACCAGTCGACGATGTCGATCTTCTCGCCCTGGAGCTCGGCCATGACGGCGCGCACCCGCTGGCCCATCGGACCGATGCACGCGCCCTTGGCGTTGAGTCCCGGCACCTTGGAGTGGACCGCGATCTTCGTCCGGTGCCCGGCCTCCCTGGCCAGCGCCGCGATCTCGACGCTGCCGTCGGCGATCTCCGGCACCTCGAGGGCGAAGAGCTTGCGGACGAGGTTCGGGTGGGTACGGGAGAGCCCGATCTGCGGGCCCCGCGGCCCGCGCTTGACGGACACGACGAAGGTCCGCAGCCGCTGTCCGTGGGCGTACGTCTCGCCGGGGACCTGCTCGGCGGCCGGGAGGATGCCCTCGACGGACCCGAAGTCCACCGTGACGTGACGGGGGTCCGGGCTCTGCTGCACGACGCCGGCGACGATGTCGCCCTCACGGCCCCGGAAGTCGCCGAGGATCGCGTCGTCCTCGATGTCGCGCAGGCGCTGGACGATCACCTGGCGGGCGGTGGCCGCGGCGACCCGCCCGAACCCGCTCGGCGTGTCGTCGAACTCGGGGCCGAGCTCGCGGGCGGGCCGCACCGGGTTGCCCTCGTCGTCGACCGCACCCTCGGGCGCCGGGACCTCGTGCTCCTCCCGGGCCCAGATGACGACGTGCCCGGACTTGCGGTCCAGCTCGGCACGGGCGTGGCGGTAGTGGCCCTCGGTCCGCTGGTAGGCGAGGAGGAGCGCCTGCTCGATGGCGGGGATGAGGACGTCGAGGGAGATGCCGCGCTCGCGCTCGAGCGCACGCAGGGCGGCCAGGTCGATGTCCACGGTCAGCTCTCCTTGCTCTCGTCGGGCCGGGCGAACTCGACGAGCACCTCGGCCCGCTCGAGGTCGCCGTAGGCCAGCGTCTCGGTGCGGGAGGGGTCCTTCGCCGTCGCGGGGACCTCGAGGGTCACCGCGGCGCGGTCGGCCGCGACGACTCGCCCGGTGATCTCGCCCGCGCCGCGGCGCACCCTGAGGAGGCGGCCGACGTTGCGCAGGAAGTGCCGGGGCTCGGTGAGCGGGCGACCGACACCCGGCGAGGACACCTCGAGGGTGTACGGCTGCTCCCCCATGGCGTCGGAGGCGTCCAGGGCGTCGCCGACCAGCCGGGTCGCCTCGGCGACCTCGTCGAGCGAGAGGGGGACGGTCGGCTCGGTCATCGACTCGACGTCCCCGAGGTCGCGGTCGAGGAGGACCCGCACCACGCGGCGCTTGCCGGCCGGGGTCACCGTGACGTCCTCGAGGACGAGGGGGGATGCCTCGAGGGCCTGCTGCAGGACGGGCCGGACACGGTCGGCGGTGGCCACGGTCACGACACCCCTCTCTGCAGTTCTCGGGCGCGCCGAGCCGGCGCGCGGCTCCACTCTAGGCCACGCCGGGAGGGCCCTCCCAGCCGTGCGATGATGCCGCGCATGTGGGAGGGAGCCCGGCCGGACCCGGCCCGCCGCGCCCTCCTCCTCGGTGCCCTCGCGGCCCTGCCGGCCCTCGCCGGCTGCGGCGTCCGGCTCGAGGACGACGCGCCGCACGTCCCCCTCCTCCCCACCCGCGAGCCCGTCCCGGCCGAGTCGCTGCTCACCGCCCTGACCCGTGACACGCTCCGTCTCGCGGGGCTCGCCGCCGCGACGCCGGGTGCCCTCGCCGCCGACCTCGCGCCGCTGCACGTCCGTCAGCACACCGTCCTGCGGGGCGCGCTCATCGCCCGCGGCGTCCCGGCCGAGGCGCTCGGCACGCCCTCCGCCACTCCGGAGCCGACCACCTCGGCCTCGCCCTCCCCCACCGGCACCGCGTCGCCGTCCCCCGCCCCCTCGGCGGGTGCCACGGCTGCGAGCGCCGTCGCGACGCTCGCCGCCGCCGAGGCCTCCGCCGCCGCCGCCGCGAACCGGTTCACGGACGTCGAGGCCGACCTGCGCGTCACGGTGGCGGCCCTGCACGCCCAGCGGTACGCGGCCGCACGGCTGCTCACCGGGCGGGCACCCGCCGTCCCCACGGACCCCGTGGCGGGCGATGTCGTCGAGGAGCTGGCCGCGCACACGGCGGGCGCGACGTACCTCCTCGAGGTCGCGGCAGCCCGCTCCAGCGGCGCCCAGCGGCGCCGCGCCCGGGCCACCCTCGTCGTCCTCGCGGAGCTGTTCACCGACCAGGTGGCCGGCGGGTCGCGGCCCGAGGACTCCCTCGGCATCCCCCTGCCGTTCCCGGTCGCCACCGCCGCCGATGCCGCGCGCCTGGCCCGCACCGCCCTCACCGCGCTGCGCGACGCCCACGGCGCCCGCCTCGAGCCGCTCCTCAGCACCCTGGGCGCCCCCGGCTGGGCCGCGGCGACCCGGTGGCTCGGCACGGTGGAGGCCGAGTGCCACCGGTGGGGCGTTCCGCTCGCGCCGTTCCCCGGCCTCACGTGAGCGAGGTCGCCCTCCCCGCGGCCTGGGCCGAGCGGGTGGCCGGGTACCCCGCCGACGGCGGCCCCTCCGGAGCCGAGTGGTTGACGGCCGTCCCACGCCTCCTCACCGAGGCCCTGGAGCGCTGGTCCCTCGAGGTCGACGGGGCGCCGCACACCGGATGGACCTCCCTCGTCGTCCCGGTGCGCCGCGGCGAGGAGCTGCTCGCGCTCAAGGTCACCTGGCCGCATCCCGAGGGTCGGTGGGAGCACGTCGCCCTCCAGACGTGGGACGGAGAGGCGGCGGTCCGGCTCGTCGCGGCCCTGCCCTCCTCCGGCCTGCTCCTCCTCGAGCGGCTGGAGCCCGACGCCGACCTGTCGGAGGTACCGGCCGAGGAGGCGTGCGAGGTCATCGGGGGCCTCCTCGCCCGCCTCCAGGTGCCGGCCCCGCCCCGGGTCCCCCGCCTCGACGCGTACCTCGCCCCCCACCTCGAGCGGATGCGGCACCGGCCCGCGGTGCCCGGGCGGGTGGTCACGCGGACGCTCGGCCTGGCCCGCGACCTGCTCGGAGGGGACGTCCGGGAGCTGCTCCTCCACACCGACCTGCACTTCGGCAACGTGCTCCGCTCCCGATCCGGCGCGTGGACCGCCATCGACCCCAAGCCGGTCGCCGGGCACCCGGGTTTCGACCTCTGGCCGGTGCTGCGCAACCGGGCGGCGGAGCTCGGCACGGGCGCCGCGTTCCGCTGGTCCGTGCGCCGGCGCCTCGCGCTCACCGCGGCCGCCGCCGGCCTCGACGAGGACGAGGCCCGGGCCTGGACGCTGCTGCGGGCCGGGATCGAGACGAGCGGGGCCAGCCTCGAGGGGCCGGACGCCGTGACGACGTGCATCGCGCTGACGAAGGCGCTCGACGAGTAGCTCCGCGGCACGACCTACGGTGGGGGGATGGCGAACCGGCTCGCGGCATCCCTCTCCCCCTATCTCCTCCAGCACGCCGACAACCCGGTCGACTGGTGGGAGTGGGGCGAGGACGCCTTCGCCGAGGCGCGCCGACGCGACGTCCCGGTCTTCCTCTCGGTCGGCTACGCGGCGTGCCACTGGTGCCACGTGATGGCCCACGAGTCCTTCGCGGACGTGGAGGTCGCCCGGGTGCTCGGGGAGGGCTTCGTCGCCGTGAAGGTCGACCGCGAGGAGCGACCCGACGTCGACGCGGTGTACATGGCTGCGACGACCGCGCTCACCGGGCACGGCGGATGGCCGATGACCTGCCTCCTCACGCCCTCCGGTGACCCCTTCTTCGCCGGCACCTACCTGCCGAAGGACCACCTCCTCGGCCTGCTCGCCAGCGCTTCCGAGGTGTGGCGCACCCAACGGGACCAGGTCCTCGCCTCCGGCGCCCGCGTCGCCGCACACCTGCGGGAGGTCACCGGCCCACCGGCCGGCTCCCCGATCGGCGCACAGACCCTCGACGCGGCGGTGCGGGCGCTGCGGGCCACGTACGACGTCGCCCGGGGAGGCTTCGGCGGGGCCCCCAAGTTCCCGCCGTCGATGGTCCTCGAGTTCCTCCTCCGGCACCACGCCCGGACGGGCTCGGCCGAGGCCCTCGCCATGGCCCGCGGCACCTGCGAGGCGATGGCCCGCGGCGGGATGTACGACCAGCTCGCCGGGGGTTTCGCCCGCTACTCGGTCGACGCGGGATGGGTCGTCCCGCACTTCGAGAAGATGCTCTACGACAACGCCCAGCTGCTGCGCGTCCACACCCACCTGTGGCGCGCGACGGGCGACCCCCTCGCCCGCCGCGTCGCGCTCGAGACCTCGGAGTTCCTGCTGCGCGACCTGCGCACCGCCGAAGGCG
>DASSQJ010000200.1:0-10283 GCA_035702545.1 Phycicoccus sp. | reverse complement strand
CGGCTCGTCGCGGCGAGCGGGGCGGGGACGCCGCCGGGCAGCCGGCCCCGGCCGCACGCATCCGCCAGCTCGACGACCACGGTGCGTCCGGACCCGGGGTCCTCGCGGACCGCGAGGGTCGCCGTGACCGGTGCACCCGTCGGTCCGTGGACCGGGGCGGGCACGGCCCGGAAGCCGGCGGCGAGGGCGGCGGCCACGGTGCCCTCGCCGCCGTCGGCGACGGGCACGACGACGACCTCGGCCGTCGGCAGCACCTCGTGCACCCCGGCGGACACCGCCGCGCCCACCTCCACCGAGGTCAGGGACCCGGAGAAGGCGTCGCTGGCGACGACGACCCGGGGCGGCGGCATCCCGGCCTCAGAGGTACCGGTGCATGACGTGGAGGCCGACCCGGCCGTGACGCCGTGACTCGAACGCCGCCGGCACCGTCCCGACCACGGTGAAGCCGAGGTCCTGCCAGAGCCGGACGGCGACGACGTTCGTCTCGACGACGGCGTTGAACTGCATCGCGGCGAAGCCTGCCTCGCGGGCCCAGCCGAGGACCCACTCCCCGAGGGCCCGTCCGACGCCGCGGCCCCGGGACTCGGGGGACACGACGAAGGAGGCAGTCGCGACGTGCGAGCCGCGGCCCGGGCGGTTGGGCCCGGACTTCGCCGAGCCGAGCAGGGTGCCGTCGTCGTCGACCGCGACGACAGTGACCCCCGGAGGCGCCTCGTGCCACAGCGCACGGGCCGCGGCCTCGTCGAGCTCGTCGGGGTAGGCGTAGGTCTCGCCGTCGGCCACGACGCCACGCAGGAGCGGGACGACGGTGGCCCAGTCGGGGTCCTCGAGGGTGCGGATCAGCACGCGTCGAGGGTAGGCGTACCGCGGCCCACGGCGCCCCCGTCGCTCAGACGTCCTCCTCGACCGGGCGCATGTGCAGCCACGGGCGGGTCAGCTCGAACCGGCGACCGGTCACCTCGTCGACCTCGACGACGATGACGTTGAACTTCGCGGTGTCGACCCACGGGCGGAGCGGGAGCTGCTCGGTCTCGTCGACCTCGTGGCCCTCGAGCTGGCGGGCCCGGCCCCGGACGACGACGCTACGCGCCGCCTCCTCGGTGAACTCGTCGATCTCGAAGGCGACGTCGGCGTTCATCGTCAGGCCGAGGAGCTTGCTGCCCTCGGCGGTCCGGAAGACCAGCCGCCGCTCGGCGTCGACCGCGTAGTTGATGGGGACGATGTGGACATCGCTCGCGAGGTGGAACGCGAGCCGCCCGAACTCCTGACCGTGGAGCATCTCCCAGCACTCGTCCTCGGACAGCGGGATGACGGGGGAGTGTTCGGTCATGGCGCCTCCTCGAGGACGGTTCGCTGGCCTACCACCGACCCTATTGCGCCCGGCGGCGCGGGTCATCCCCGATGGGTCCGGACAGGGCGGAGTGTGGCAGGGATCATCCCGATCCCCGTGCAGCCCGGGCCGGGGCCCCGCTCGGTACGCTCGCCCGCGTGAGCCACGAGGAGACGGTGGTCATCGGCGCCGGCCCGGGCGGCCTCGCGGTGGCGGCGGCGCTGAGGGCGCGGGGGGTCGACGCGCTCGTCGTCGACCGCTCGACGGAGGTCGGCTCGAGCTGGCGCCGGCACTACGACCGGCTGCGGCTGCACACCACCCGCCGCTGGTCGGGGCTGCCCGGCCACCCGATCCCGCGCCGGTACGGCCGCTGGGTCGCCCGCGCCGACGTCGTCCGCTACCTCGAGGACTACACGACCCATCACGACCTGCGACTGCGGCTCGGGACGGCCGTCACCCGCATCGACCGCGCCGAGCCCACCGCCGACGGGGACCGGGTCCGGGGCCGCTGGGTGGTCCACCTCGACGACGGCACGGTGCTCACCGCCCACCACGTCGTCGTCGCGACGGGGTACAACCACACGCCCGTGCCGTCGGCCTGGCCCGGGGCCGACGGCTTCACCGGCGAGCTCGTCCTCGCCCGCGACTACCGCAACGGCCGTCCATGGGCCGGGCGCGACGTGCTCGTCATCGGCACCGGCAACACCGGGATGGAGATCGCGACCGACCTCGCCGAGCACGGCGCGACGCGCGTCTGGCTCGCGGTCCGGACCGCCCCGCACATCGTCCCGCGCTCCCGTCTCGGGTGGCCGGCGCAGGGCACCGGCATCCTCGTGCGCCCACTCCCTCCCCGCCTCGTCGACCGGCTCGCCCGGGTCCTCGCCGTCGTCCAGGAGCCCGACCTCACCGCCTACGGGATGCCGCGGGCCGGGGCCGACCTCTACACGCGGGTGCTGCGGGGCCGGATCCCGGTCCAGGACGTCGGCGTCGTCGCGGCGATCCGGGCCCGGCGGGTCGAGCCGGTGGCCGCGGTCCAGGCGATGGAGGGCGACGCGGTCCTCCTCGCCGACGGCACCCGGCTCCGACCCGACGCCGTCGTCGTCGCGACCGGGTACCGGGCCGGGCTCGAGCCCCTCGTCGGCCACCTCGGCGTCCTCGGCGACCGCGGGCTCCCCGTCGTGCACGGCGCGCGCGAGCCGGCCGGCGCGGCCGGGCTGTGGTTCACCGGGTTCACCAACCCCATCTCCGGGATGCTGCGGGAGCTGCGGATCGACGCCGAGCGGATCGCGGCGAGGATCGCCGGCGCCGGCCGGCCCTGAGCGGCGACCTCCCGAGCCTCGGGGAAGAGCGGGCGGATCCGGTCAGCCGGTGGGGCCGGGCAGCCACTGCGTCTCGAGGGTGAAGGCGTGCTCCCGGAGGCGGTCGACGAGCGGATGGCCGATGGCCGTCGCCGGGGTGAGGACGCCGCCCGGGGACTCGGGCAGCCGGTCACCGTCCTCGACGAGGGCGAGGGCGGCCTGGCCGAACATCACCGCCGTGCCGGAGTAGCCGGGGTCGTACGGGGCAGCGACGGCGGTCCGGTACCGCGCGCCGTTCGTCGCGTCCGAGGTGATCTCCATCCGGAACCGCCCCGAGGCCATCGTCTCCGCGCTCGGCCCCTCGCCCGGTGCGGGCAGTACCCGGTCGAGCACCGCGCGGGTGGGCGCGAAGGCCATCCCCGCCAACCCGGCGAGGAGGCCCGCCGAGACCACGCCCGCGGTCACCGCGCCCACGGGGCCGGCGCCGAAGTCGGTGTACTCGACGTAGCGGAAGTCCGGCCCGTAGTCGAGGAGCGAGGCGGAGCGGTACACGACGCGGGTGTTGAACGCCGCCATGACGAACGGCCCGGTGAAGTGGTCGTTGTCGGGGTCGCGGCGGACCGGCGAGGCCCGCACGACGCGGTCGAGCACGCCGGGGAGGCCGGCGCGGCGCGGGTGGCTCGATGGCCGTCGGGGCGGTCGGGGCCCGTCGACGAGGGCCGACGGGTCGCCGACGACGCGGCGTGCCCCGGGGTCGGCACGCAGCGCGTCCGCCTGCGCCCGGGTGGAGTCGATCGTCCCTCCGCTGAAGCCGCCCCGCAGGCTCCGCACCGCGAGGCGGGTCCGGCCCGGCTCGGCGCCGTCGGAGCGGGCCGCCTCGGCCGTGAGGAGCACGCCGAGGTCGCTGGGGACGGAGTCGAAGCCGCAGGCGTGGACGATCCGGGCACCGGCCCGGCGGGCGGTCTCGTGGTTCTCGGCGATGCTCCGGTGGACGAAGAGCACCTCGCCGGTGAGGTCGCAGTAGTGGGTCCCCGCGGCGGCGCACGCGGCGACGAGCGGGACGCCGTAGCGCGCGTACGGACCGACGGTCGTCGCGACGACCCGGGTCCGGGCCGCGAGCCCGGCGACGGCGGCCTCGTCCGCCGCGTCGACGACGAGGAGGGGCCAGGCGGCCGCCGAGTCGCCGAGCTCGGCGGCCAATGCCTCGAGCCGGGGCCGGGACCTGGCAGCGAGCCCGATCCGCACGCCGGTGGGTGCGTGCTCAGCAAGGTGGTGGGCGGTGAGCCGCCCGACGAAACCGGTCGCGCCGAACAGGACGAGGTCGAGCTCGCGCTCCGGGGCGGTCACCCCGCCAACCTACCGACACTCCGTCAGGGGATCGGCGAATGGGTGTCGGTGAGGACGCGGGCGTAGCGCTGCCGCGTCTCCAGGCCGTGCTCGACGTCGGCCGGGTCGACGGTGACGTCGACGGCGACGTCCCAGGCCGGCGGGGCGTCGCCCCCCGCGAGCGCCCAGGCCGCCTGGCGGGCCGCCCCCACCGCGACGTACTCGCCGGGGGCGGGGACGGCGACGGGTGCGCCGAAGAGGTCGGGTGCGATCTCCTGGACGGCCGGGGACGCGGCGGCGCCCCCGATGAGGAGGACCCGCTCGACGGGGCACCCCGCGGCGCGGACCGCCTCGACCGCACCGGCCAGCCCGAGGAGCATCCCCTCGACGACCGCGCGGGCGAGGTTCTCCGGCGTGGCGTTCGTGCGGGTCAGCCCGTGGAGGGACCCCTTGGCGGTCGGGAGGTTCGGGGTGCGCTCGCCGTCGAGGAACGGCAGGAGGGTGAGCCCGCCCGCGCCGGGAGGCGCGTCGAGGGCCAGCCGGCTCAGCCCGTCGAGGTCGACCCCGAGGAGCGCCGCACCCGACGTCAGCACCCGCGCCGCGTTGAGGGTGCAGACGAGCGGCAGGTACCCGCCCTCGGCGTCGGCGAAGGACTGGACGAAGCCGCTGGCGTCCGCGGTGGGGCGGTCGTGTCGCGCGAAGGCCGTGCCGGAGGTTCCCAGGGAGACGACGACGTCGCCGCGACGGAGCCCGAGGCCGAGCGCAGCGCCCATGTTGTCGCCGGTGCCCGGTGCGACGGCCATCCCGGACCGGGTGCGCCCCACGACCTCCGCGGGGCCGGCCACCCGGGGGACGGCGAGGTCGCGCCCGGCGGCGAGCCGGAGCAGGTCGGGTCGGTACTCGCGGGTCGCCGCGGAGAAGTAGCCGGTGCCGGAGGCGTCCCCCGCGTCGGTCGTCCACTCCTCGAAGCCGCCGCCGGCCGAGAGGACACGTCCGGTGAGCCAGTCGTGGGGGAGGACGCACCGCGCGGCCCGGGCCATCGACTCCGGCTCGGCGTCGCGCACCCAGCGCAGCTTGCTTGCGGTGATCGCCGCGACCGGGACGACCCCCACGGCCTCGGCCCACGCAGCGGCGCCGCCCAGCTCCCCGACGAGGGCCGCCGCGGTCCCCGCCGAGCGGGTGTCGTTCCACAGGAGGGCGTCGCGGACGACCTCGTCGGAGTCGTCGAGGAGGACCATCCCGTGCTGCTGGCCGCCGACGGCGAGGGCGGCGACGCCGTCGAGCAGGCCGCCGGCGGTGGCCTCCTCGTACGCGCGCCACCAGTGCACGGGGTCGACCTCGGTCGCGTCGGGGTGGGTGGCGCGGCCGGTGCGCACGACCTCGCCGGTCGCGGCGTCGCACACGAGGACCTTGCAGGACTGGGTCGAGGTGTCGACCCCGGCGACGAGAAGGCGGTCGGTCACGGGTCCTCCTGGGCGGTCGGCCACGGCATCCCGATCCTTCCAGACCCCCGTCCGCCGTGCGGGGCGGCACCGGCCGTGGTTCGCTGGGCGGACGTGGGGCGCCTCGGGGGCGACGCGTCGCACCGGAGGCTTCCGCCCGGCGCATCGCTCCCTTATGTTTATCGCGTGAATCCAACGGGCTCGGCTCCGGGCTCGCAGGCCTCGCTCCGGGAGATGAACCGCCTGCGGGTGCTCGACGCCGTCCGGGAGCACGGGGCGCTGACGCAGGTCGAGATCGCGGGCGTCACCGGGCTCTCCGCGGCGACCGTGTCCAACCTCGTCAAGGAGCTCGACAGTGCCGGTGCGGTGGAGCTGACCCCGAGCATCCGGAACGGACGGCGGGCCGTCCAGGTCTCGGTCGCGAGCGACGGGGGGCTCGTCGGGGCCGCGGTCTTCGGCGACCGTGACGTGCGAGTCGCGGTGGGCTCGGCGGGCACTGCGGAGGTGGTCAGCCAGAAGCGGATGCCCCTGCCCGCCGACCACGCCGCGGACGAGGGCATGGGTCGGGCCGCCCGGATGGTCCAGGAGATGGTCGAGGCGAGCGGGCACGCGCTGAAGGACCTCGGCTGCCTCGTCGTCGGGCTACCGGCGCCGATCGACACGGTGTCGGGCGAGGTGGGCTCGAACGGGATCCTCCCCGGCTGGCGGGGCGTGCCGGTAGCGCGGGCGATGGGGGACGCCTACGGCATGCCGGTCCAGCTGGAGAACACCGCGAACCTCGCCGCGGTGGGCGAAGCGAGGTACGGTGCGCTGCAAGGTATCTCGACCGGCGTGTACCTCAAGATGTCGTACGGTGTCGGGGCCGGGCTCATCGTCGGGAGCGAGCTCTTCCGGGGCAGCGCGGGGACGGCCGGCGAGATCGGGCACGTGACGATCGACGAGGACGGGCCGGTCTGCCGGTGCGGCAACCGGGGCTGCCTCGACACCTTCGTCGGCTCGCAGGCGGTCCTCTCGGCGCTCCGGCCCTCGCACGGGTCGCTGACCCTGCGTGACGTCATCTCTCGCGCGCTCGAGGGTGACCTCGGCTGCCGCCGGGTCCTCGAGGACGCGGGGCGGCACGTCGGGGTGGCCCTCGCCGGCGTCGTCAACCTCCTCAACCCCGAGGTCGTCGTCGTCGGCGGGCAGGTCTCGCGGGTCGGCGAGATCGTCCTGCGCCCGATGCGCGAGGCGATCGAGCGCTGTGCCGTTCCGAGCGCGGCCGCCTCCGTCGAGGTGCGCCTGGGGCTGCTCGGCCCGGAGGAGGCCGACGTCCGCGGGGCGCTCGCCCTCGCGGAGCAGGTGCGCGCCGAGGCCGATCGCGCCACCATTGCGGGTGGCGGCAGCATCGTGACCCAATCGTTGTCTCAAAACCTTGTATTCAAGTCTTGACGCCAAAGCACGTGACGAGTTGAATCCCAGTTGACCGCACCAAGAGGCTGCGGACGTCATGGCATAGGAGATCGCATGACCACTCGATTCACCCGCATCGCCGGCGCCGCGGTCGCGCTCGGCCTGAGCGCCACGGCCCTCGCGGCCTGCGGCAACAACACCTCCGGTGGCGGTTCCACCAGCGGCTCGAGCTCCGCCGCGAGCGGCGGGGCCAAGAAGATCGCCCTGCTCCTCCCGGAGAACAAGACGGCCCGCTACGAGGCCTTCGACAAGCCGATGTTCGAGGCCGCCGTCAAGGCCGCGTGCGCCGACTGCACCGTGATCTACAGCAACGCGGAGCAGGACGCCGCGAAGCAGCAGCAGCAGGCCGAGGCCGCGATCACCCAGGGTGTCGACGTCCTCGTCCTCGACGCCGTCGACGGCAAGGCAGCGGCGACGATCGTCAACAACGCGAAGTCCCAGGGCATCCCCGTCGTCGCCTACGACCGCTTCGTCGCCGGGACCGACTACTACGTCTCGTTCGACAACAAGAAGGTCGGCGAGCTCCAGGGCCAGGGTCTCGTCGCCGCGATGAAGGCCGCCGGCAACGCCAACGGCGACATCGTCATGATCAACGGCTCGCCGACCGACGCCAACGCAGCGGACTTCAAGGCCGGCGCCCACAGCGTCCTCGACAGCAGCGGCTACACGATCGCGGCCGAGTACGACACCCCCGACTGGAGCCCGGACAAGGCCCAGGCGTGGATGGAGAGCCAGATCGGCACGGTCAAGGGCAAGCTCGTCGGCGTGTACGCGGCGAACGACGGCACGGCCGGTGGCGCCATCGCGGCGCTGAAGTCCGGTGGCGTCAACCCGCTCCCGCCGGTGACCGGCCAGGACGCCGAGCTCGCCGCCATCCAGCGGATCGTCGCCGGGGACCAGTCGCTCACGATCTACAAGGCGATCAAGCCCGAGGCGGAGGACGCCGCCAAGGCCGCCCTCGCGCTGGCGAACAAGCAGAAGCCGGAGGCCAAGGGCGAGAAGGACGGCGTGGCCGCCACGCTGCTCGCGCCGGTCGTGGTGACGAAGCAGAACATCAAGGACACCGTGGTCGCCGACGGCTTCTACAAGGTCAGCGACATCTGCACCCCCGAGTACGCCGCCGCCTGCAAGGCGCTGGCCCTCGGCTGACCCGCCCCACCACGCCTCACGAAGGAGTGAGCCGACAGTGAGCACCACCACCGACCCGGCGCCCGTGCTGTCGATGACCGGAGTGTCCAAACGCTTCGGCGCGGTCCAGGCCCTCAAGGACATCGACTTCCACGTGAGCGCCGGGGAGGTGGTGGCGCTCGTCGGCGACAACGGCGCCGGCAAGTCCACCCTCGTCAAGGCGATCGCCGGCGTCTACACCCCGGACGAAGGCAACGTCGTCTTCGACGGCAAGCCGGTCAACATCACCTCCCCGTCGGAGGCCCAGGCCCTCGGCATCGCGACGGTCTTCCAGGACCTCGCGCTGTGCGACAACCTCGACGTCGTCGCCAACCTCTTCCTCGGCAACGAGGAGGTCCGGGGCAGGTCCCTGGACGAGGTGTCGATGGAGAAGGAGTCCTGGCGCCTGCTCCGCGAGCTGAGCGCCAAGATCCCGAGCGTGCGGATCCCCGTGGCGAGCCTCTCCGGCGGCCAGCGGCAGACCGTGGCCATCGCCCGCTCCCTCCTCGGGGAGCCCAAGGTCGTCATGCTCGACGAGCCGACGGCCGCCCTCGGGGTCGCCCAGACCGCGGAGGTGCTCAACCTCGTCGAGCGGCTGCGCGAGAAGGGCCTCGGCGTCATCCTCATCAGCCACAACATGTCCGACGTCATGGCCGTCGCCGACCGGGTCTCGGTCCTGCGGCTCGGGCGGAACAACGGCGACTTCCGGGTCGCCGAGACGAACACCCAGGAGATCATCGCCGCCATCACGGGGGCGACGACCAACGCCGTCACGGCCCGCGCCGAACGCAAGGCCCCCCACCAGGAGGAGCAGTCGTGAGCACTTCGCAGACCCCGCCCGCGGCTCCCACCGAGGACCCGACCGCCGCGGTCGTCCCCGCCGACCTCCAGGACGAACGGCTCATCGCTTCGGCCGGGGTGAAGGGCTGGCTGTCCACGACGTGGGAACGGGTCAAGTCCGGTGACCTCGGGTCGCTCCCGGTGGTCCTGGGGCTCGTCATCATCTGGGGCGTCTTCTACGCCCTGAACCCGGCGTTCCTCTCCAGCCGCAACCTCGTCAACCTCGTCCTCCAGATGGTGCCGGTCGGCACCATCGCGCTCGGCATCGTCCTCGTGCTCCTGCTCGGCGAGATCGACCTCTCGGTGGGGTCGATGTCCGGCCTCTCCGGCGCCATCCTCGCCGTGATGTTCGTCAACAAGGGCCTGCCGGTCTGGCTCGCGATCGCCACGGCCCTGGCCGCCGGTGCGGTGACCGGGCTGTTCTACGGGTTGCTCTACAACCGCTTCGGGGTGCCGAGCTTCGTCATCACCCTCGCCGGCCTGCTCGCCCTCCTCGGCCTGCAGCTGCGCGTGCTGGGAACCGACGGCACGATCAACATCCCCTTCGAGTCCGGGCTCGTCAGGTTCGCCTCCCAGCTGTTCCTCCCCGCGTGGCTCGCGTACGTCCTGGCCATCGCCGTCCCCGCGCTCTACCTGTTCGCCCGGGTGCGGACGAACCGGCGGCGGGCCCAGGCGGGGCTCTCCGCGGCCCCGTTCTCGATGCTCGCCGTGCGGGCCGCGCTGCTGGCGGCCCTGCTGGTCGTCGCGGTTGCGGTCCTCAACCAGGACCGTGGCGTGTCGTACATGGTGCTGCTCTTCTTCGTCCTCGTCGTCGTCATGGACCTCGCGATCCGGCGGACGACGTGGGGCCGTTCGGTCCTCGCGATCGGTGGCAACGTGGAGGCGGCGCGGCGGGCCGGCATCAACGTCCGGCGGATCTACGTCTCGGTCTTCGCGCTCTGCTCGACGTTCGCAGCCCTCGGCGGGATCCTCGCCGCGGCGCGGCTGGCCTCGGCCAACCAGAGCAGCGGTGGCGCAGACACCAACCTCAACGCCATCGCGGCGGCGGTCATCGGCGGGACGTCGCTGTTCGGCGGCCGTGGCTCGGCCTACTCGGCGCTGCTGGGCATCCTCGTCATCTGGTCGATCAGCAACGGCCTGGCCCTCCTGTCGGTGTCGGCGGACGTCCGCTACATCGTCACCGGTGCGGTCCTGCTGCTCGCCGTCATCGTCGACAGCCTGAGCCGGCGCAGCCGGGCGGCCCACGGGCGCGCCTGAGCCGCAAGGCCGCTCGCGCGGCGTGGCGTGGCGTGGCGCGGTCTCCCGGTCTTCCGGACCGGGAGGCCGCGCCGCATGCCGCGCAGGTGCGAGCCGGAGACGTGCGCGTGGGGACGGTCGGACCGGAGTGTGTGTCGGGGACGTCCGGATGGTTCGCCGGGCGCGCCACCCGGG
>DASSQJ010000199.1:0-2354 GCA_035702545.1 Phycicoccus sp. | reverse complement strand
CGCGGAGGACCTCCCCGCTGCCCGCCCGCGGTTCGTACCCGACGGTCAGCCACAGCGCCGACAGCGCGACGAGCAGGCCCGCCACTGCGACGACGCGCCCGGCCCGCCGGTGCCACGTCAGGTGGCGACGGCGGAACCGCGGGACGAGCTGCAGCATGCCGCCCAGCGCGAACACCGCGGAGCCGACGATGTGGACGACGAGCGCCGCCGGGAACCCGGTGAACCGGGCGTCGGGCGGGAGCACCGCGGGTCCCCCGGCGACCTCGACCAGCCGCAGGGCGCCGGCCGTCAGCGGGACGAGCGAGAGCACGACGAGGGCGGCGGGGACGGCGGCGGCCGTGGGGACCCGGGTGCTCATCGGACCGCGACCTCGGGGAGGGCCGGGCCGTCGGCCGAGGTCGGCGCGGCGGGGGTGCTGGCGACGGAACCCGTGCGGCGCGAGTGGCGCCACAGCGAGACCCCGAGACCGATGAGTGCGAGGCCCTCCGGCACGGCGAGCGGCCGGTTGAACGCCTCGGGCAGGACGGCCAGGGCCGCGGTGGCCACGGTGCTCACCGCGAGCAGCGCCGCGGCCCACCGGGCCAGGACGCCCGCGCGGAACAGGGCGATGCCGAAGATCAGGCCACCGAGGATGTAGCCGGCGCCGCCCACGTTGAACAGGACCTGCATCCCACCGATGTCGCCGGCCGGCGTCCCGCCGACGGCCGCGGTGACGACGTCGTTCACGAAGCCGGGCTGGGTCTCGGTGAGGTTCGGCAGCACCGTCGCCGCGACGACCTCGGTCCCGAACATCCCGAGGTAGCCCACCGAGAAGACGAGGTACCCGAGGAGCCCGAGGACGCCGGCCTCGCGGTGCTGGCGCAGGTACATCCCGGCGATGCCGGCGAGGGCGAGGACGGTCATCACGACCTTGGCGGTGCTCCGGGCCACCCAGGCGGCGGTCTCGGTGGTGAACGAGTCGGCCGGCGGGTGGCCGACCTGGACGAGGACGAAGATGGCCCCGGCGGCCACGGCCGCGGCTCCGGCGGCCTTGGTGAGGGCGCTGCTCGAGATCTGCATGACGGCTCCTGGTTCTCTCTCCCGGTCGGGCGGGCGCCCGGCCATGTCGAGGACCGTAGGAACCGGCGTGGTGACCGCACATCACATCGCGATGTGATCCGGGTGGTGAGTGACGCCGGGTGGGGCGCGACTCAGAGCAGGCCGAGCTCGGTACCCCTCGCGACCGCGGCCCGGCGGGTCGTCACGCCCAGCTTGGTGAAGATGTGCTTCGTGTGGGTCCGCAGGGTGTTGAGCGAGACGTAGAGGTGTCGGGCGATGTCTGGGCCGGACAGGTCGCTCGCGAGGAGCCGGAGCACCTCGCGCTCCCGCTCGCTCAGCGCGTCGGGGCCGGCCACACCGGTCGTGGATGAGGACCGCCGGCTGCCGTCGGATGCGCTCACCCGGGCGCCGACGACCGTCCCGGCGTCGGCCGTCCCGAGGGCCGACAGCAGGGCCTCGGCGGGGGCGCCCTCGTCGAGGAAGATGCGGCGGTAGCCGGCGGGCACGCCGAGGGCCAGGGCTCGGGCCAGGTCGTCGCGGGCGGCGGGGCGGGCGCCGGACGCGTCCCACGCCAGGGCCCGGAGGAAGGTCGCCTCGACGACGCTCCCCCGCCGGTCGCCCGACTCGGCCGCGGCGACGACGGCGTCGAGCATCCGGATGACGGCGTCGACCTCGTCCGCTCCCCCGTCTCCTCCCGCCCGGTGCTCGGCGAGGACGAGCCGGGCGAGCGTCAGCCGGTCGAACTCGGTGAGGTACGTGGGCTCGTCGGCGAGGGCGACGCCGCGCTCCCCCGCCCACGCCCGCGCCTCGGCGAGCCGCCCCAGCGCCAGGAGGACCCGCGTCCGCTGGGCCGGCACGGGTCGCAGGTCGGGCAGGAAGCCCGGGATGACGTGCGTCGCCGCCTCGTCGAGCCGGGCGAGCGCGCCGTCCCCGTCCCCGTGGGCGAGCCGCAGCGCGGCGGAGACGGTGAACCAGCGGTGCCGGTTCTCGGGGAGCGACGCGCGGTCCCCGAGCTCGTCGGCGACGTCGAGGTGGTGCTCGGCTCCCGCCAGGTCGCCGGCCTCGCGGAGGACGTCGGCGAGGGCCACGTGGAGGTCGCCCGCGACGGACGAGCCGACCCCGGGCGCCGCGACGACCCCCTCCAGGGCGCGCTCGAGGAGCCGGCGCGCCTCGTCGGGCCGCCCCCGCGCCGTCCACATCCCGGCGAGGACCACCGTCGAACCGAGGACGTCGGTCGCGTTGCCCGCCGCCCGGAGGTCCTCGACCGCCGTGCCGAAGGTGTCGACCGCGGTCGCGAGGTCACCGGCCGCCCAGGC
>DASSQJ010000198.1:0-4170 GCA_035702545.1 Phycicoccus sp. | reverse complement strand
TGGTGTGGCTACTGCCGGCGCCTGAAGTCGCAGATGGAGCGGGCGGGCATCGCGTTCACCGAGGTGGACATCGAGCGCGAGCCGCACCACGCCGACTTCGTCATGGCGGTCAACGGCGGCAACCAGACCGTGCCGACCCTGCTCTTCGCGGACGGGTCGGCCGCGACGAACCCCTCCATCCACGAGGTCCGGGCCCGGCTGTCCTGAGGCCCGGGCCGGCGCTCAGCGCAGGCCGGCGTTGTCGGGGGCGTCGATCGCGCCCCCGTACCAGTGCTCGACGAGCCGCCGCGCGATCGAGACCCTCCCGGGGAGCACGACCTCGCCCGACGCGACGCCGCGCGCCAGCTCGTCGCGGGTGAACCACTGGGCGGACGCGATCTCGTCCTCCTGGAGCCGCAGGTCGGTCCCGACGGCGCGCGCGCGGAAGCCCACCATGAGCGAGGACGGGAAGGGCCACGGCTGGTCGGCGAGGTAGGTGACGTCCTCAACCGTGACGCCGACCTCCTCGCCGACCTCCCGGACCACCGCCGCGGCGAGGGTCTCCCCCGGCTCGAGGAAGCCGGCGAGCACCGACATCCCGCCGCTGCGGAAGCCCCGGCCACGCGCGAGGAGCAGCCGGTCGCGGGCGTCGACGACCGCGACGATGACCGCGACGTCGGTGCGGGGGTAGTGCTCGCTGCCGTCGGCGGGGCAGCGACGGATCCAGCCCGCGAGCGCGGGCTCGGTCGCCGTCCCGCACCGGGGGCAGTGCCCGTGGGTGCGGTGCCAGTTGCCGAGGGCGAGTGCGGTCGCGAAGAGCGAGGCGTCGACGTCGTCGAGGTGGGCGCCGACCTGCCGCAGCGTCCGCCAGGCGGGGTCGAGCGCGAGGACCGGCCCCTCACCGGCGGACCCCTCGTCCGAGGCGTCGCGGAGCGAGGCGACGTGGTGACGCCCGTCGAGCTCGCCGAGGTAGACGGCCAGGAGGTCCCCGTCCTCGGGCACGGGGGGCGAGAGGGCGAGGCGCGGTCGGGCGTCCGCCTCGGTCACCTCGGCGAGGTCCCCGACGAGGCGGAGCACGCGCGTGGCGGGGTCGGCGAGCAGGCGCGGGAGCAGCCCGGGGTCGGTGCGCAGCTCGGCCCGGCGGTCCAGGACCGGTCGGCTGAGGGGGACGTCGGGGAGAGTGTGCTCGGCTCGGGCCACGCCTCCCAGCCTAGGGCGGGGTCTCGGCCTACCGTGGGGGCGTGGACCGCAGCCCTGCCCTGCTCGCCGCCCTGGCCAGCGCCGCCGTCCCCGGCCTGGACCCGGTGAGCGTCGAGGCGCTGGCGAGCACTCCGGAGCAGTCCTTCGACGTCGGCTTCGTCCAGGACCAGGACGGGCGCCGGTGGGTGGTGCGGGCGCCGCGCACGGAGGTGGCGGGGGCCGAGATGGACCGCACCGTCGGCCTCCTCGCCCTCCTCGGCCGGCGGCTGCCGTTCGCCGTCCCGGCCCCCAAGGGCTTCGTCGCCCTCGAGCAGGGCGGACGTGCCGCCGTGTACCCGTACCTGCCGGGGCATCCCCTCGACCTCGCCGAGCTGCCGCCCGGGCCGGGCCTGGCCGCCGAGCTCGGCCGGGCGATCGCGGCCTTGCACAACACCGACCCGGCGCTCTTCGAGGAGGCCGGGCTCCCCTCCTACGACGCCGACGCCTACCGCAGCCGCCGCCTCGCCGAGCTGGACCGCGCCGCCGAGACCGGCCGGGTGCCGACGGCACTGCTGAACCGCTGGGAGGAGGCGCTCGAGGACGTCACCCTGTGGCGCTTCGCGCCGACCCCGACCCACGGCGACCTCACCGGCGACCAGGTCCTCGCGGTCTTCACGTCCGACTCCGACTCCTCCACCGGGCGCATCCGGGGGATGACCGGGTGGGAGGACGCGAAGGTCGCCGACCCCGCCGACGACTTCGCGCCCCTCGTCGCCGAGGCCCACCCGGATGCCGTGGAGACCGTCCTCGAGGCCTACGCGCACGCCCGGGTCGAGCGCCCCGACGCGAACCTCCTCGTGCGGGCCCGTCTCGCGGCCGAGCTCGGCCTGCTCTCGGCCCTCATGGACGGCCTGGCCCGTCGCGACGTCGGCGCGGTCGAGGTCCTCACGACCCAGCTGCGACGGCTCGACGACGAGGTGCACGCGGCCCGTGAGCGCGGCGACGACTACCGGAGCACGTCCCTGGCGCCGGTCGCCCTGCGCGTCCGGCCCACACCCCCGCCGGCGCTGGTGGTCGACGACGACGAGGACGAGCTGCCGGAGCTCCCCGAGGTCGCCGCGGACGAGGACGGCGAGACGGTGTCGGGCGCCGAAGGGCTCATCGAGGACGAGCCGCGGCGAGGACTCGGCTGACCTCGTCGACGCCGGGGAGGTCGGGCCACACGGTCTCGCCGGTGGCGGCGTGGAAGAACGCCCCCCGGACCCTGTCCTCCGGGACGCCCCGCAGCCGGGCCCAGGCGATCCGGTAGGCCGCGAGCTGGAGGGCCCGGGCGGTGGCCCGGGCCCCGGTCGGTGGCGCGCCGGTCTTCCAGTCGACGACCACCCATCCCGGCTCGCCGTCCGGGCCGGTCTCCGCGAAGACGGCGTCGATGCGGCCCCGGACCGCGATGCCGTCGATGACGGTCTCGACGCTCGTCTCGACCTCCACCGGCGTGCGGACCGCCCACTCCGAGGCGCGGAAGGCCGCCCGGAGCGCCTCGTCGTCGGCACCCGCGGAGGCGTCGTCCGCCGAGCCGGGGAGCTCGTCGACGTCGACGATCGCCGCCCGGGCGTAGTGCTCCTCGACCCAGACGTGGAAGGCCGTGCCCCGGCGCGCCGCGAGGGCGGGCGCGGCCGGCATGGGGCGGCGCAGGCTCGACGCGAAGGCCTCGGGGTCCTCGGCGAGCGCGACGAGGGAGGACGTCGACAGGTGCGGCGGGAGGCTGACCTCGAGCTCGGAACGGGGCCGGTCCGCCCGCTCCCGCAGCAGGAGCGCGACCTCGTCGGCCCAGCGGCCGCCGCCGTCCGTACCCGCCGTGCCGTCGGCGGCGGCGGCGTCGGCGACCTCGCGCGCCGGGCCGAGGAGCCGGTCGCGGCGCTCGAGGTGGTCCACGGTGGGCCAGGCGATGCTCACCGCCTCGGCGGTGCGGGGGTTCTGCGGCTTCGGGTCGTCGACGGGCGGCAGGTCGGCCCACGGCCCCGGGGCCAGTGGCACCGGGGAGGCCCGCACCTCCTCGAGGAAGCGGGAGGTGACCCGGGGCGTCGTCGCCGTGCCCCAGACGTGGGCGGTGAGGAGGACGTCGTGACGGGCGCGGGTGGCGGCGACGTAGGCGAGGCGCCGCTCCTCGGCGACGCCGTGCTCGGCGGCGGCCTCGGTGAACCGGTCGAAGGCCGCCTGCACGGAGTCCCAGTCGTGGGCGTCGCCCCAGCCGAACCGCGGGAGGCCGTCACGGTCACCCCGGAGGTCGTACGGCAGGGTCGCGAGGCCCACCAGCCAGGCCTTGTCGCGCGGCTCGCCGTGGGCCCACGCGCCGTCGACGACCCTGGCCTGGGTCGCCGAGTGCGCCGGGAAGGAGGCCTCGACGAGCCCGGGGACGGCGACGACGTCCCACTCGAGGCCCTTGGCCGCGTGCACCGTCATCACCTGCACCGCGTCGGGGCGCGCCTCGACCCAGCCGAGGTCGAGCCCGCGCTCCTCGTCCACGGCCGCCTCGAGCCAGGCGAGGAAGCCGCCGAGGGTCGGGCGGTCCGCGCTCACGGCGAATCCGGCCGCGACGTCGGCGAGCGCGTCGAGGTGGGCCCGGGCGGCCCCGGGGGTGTACCCCGGGCGGGCGAGCACCTCGATGTCGAGGCCGAGCACCGACTCGGCCTCAGCGACGAGGTCGGGCAGCCCGAGGCCGGTGAGGCCGCGCAGCCGCCGCACCGCCCGGGCGAGGCCGCCGAGCCGCTCGAGCGCGGCCGCAGAGACCCGCTGGCCCTCCTCGCCGGTCCAGCCGGCCGGAGGCAGGTCGTCGAGCGCCTCGACGATGCTGGCCCGCTCGCTCGCGTCGGGCGCGAGGTCCGCGCCGCAGGCGCGGCCCTCGCCGCGCTGGCGCACCCGCGACCACTCCCCCAGCGCGTCGAGGTCGGCGACGCCGAGGCGGCACGACGGGCCGGTGAGCAGGCGCATCAGCCGGTCGCCCCGCGTGGGGTC
>DASSQJ010000197.1:0-3145 GCA_035702545.1 Phycicoccus sp. | reverse complement strand
CGAGGACGAGCCAGGCCAGCCCTGTCGCGGCCACGGCCGCCGCGAGCCCGGTGAGCGCCGCGGCGGAGGAGAGCGGCACGCCGGACGCCCACACCCTTGCGCAGTCCAGCGCCACCGCAGCCAGCAAGAGGGCCACCCCTCCTGCGCCGGCCGTCACCACCCCTCCGACGACCGCGGCGGGAATCATCCGTTTGATATCGTTTGATGATGTTTGCATGCGTAGGACCCTAGATTCCGCTCGACGTGCCGGCAAGGGGGCTGTGGACCTACGCTCGGGCCGGTGAGGTGGGAGGGGCTCTTCGCGGACCTCGAGGGACAGCTCGCGGCCGAGGAGCGCCGCGAGCTCGACAGCGAGGTGGCCGAGCGCACCCGGCGCGAGCGCGCCCTCGTCGACCTCCCGGCCCGCCTCGCCGGCGCGCTCCAGCACGACGTCGAGGTCGACCTCGTCGGTGGACGCCGGCTAGGGGGGCGCCTTCTCGACCACGGGGACGGCTGGCTGCTCCTCGGCCGCCTGGCCCCGGGTTCCGAGGTGCTCGTCGTCGCCGGAGCGGTCGTGGCGCTCACCGGGCTGCCGGAGGGCTCGGCCGGCTCCGGCGACGAGCTCCGGCGACGTGCCGCGCGGCGGTTCGGCCTCGGCTACGCCCTGCGCGCGCTCGCTCGCGACCGGGCCACGGTCGCGCTCCACCTCGCCGGCGGGGGAGGGCTCGTCGGGACCGTCGACGTCGTCGGGGCCGACCACCTCACCCTCGCGGAGCACCCGGAGGGGGTCCCGCGGCGCCGCGAGAACGTGCGCCGGCTCGTCACCGTGCCGTTCACGGCCCTGCTCGCCGTGGAGTCCAGGCGCTGAGCGGGGTCAGCTCGGTGGCCCCTCGGCCTCCCCGTCGCGCTCCCCGCGGGTCGCGACGAACTCGCGGGTCTCGGCGTACATCCGCTGGATGTAGCTCTCGAGCTCGGTCGTCTCCACCCGCCACTGACCACGCCCACCGACCTTGATCGCCGGCAGGTCCCCGCTGCGGACCAGGGCGTACGCCTGGGCGGCGGAGATGTCGAGGATCTCGGAGACCTCGGTCAGCGGGATGAAGCGGCGGGCCACGGCGTCAGTGTGCCACCGGCCGCCGCGGCATTCGGGGTGCCCGTCCACAGGCGCGGCGGCTCGGGAGGCGGGAGCCGCGCCGCTGAACCAGAATCGCCGGCATGAGCGACCTCCCGACGCCCACGGCCACCCGGCTGCGCGCTCCGTCCTGGCGGGACTCGCGGCTGCTCGTCGGTGTGCTCCTCGTCCTCGTCTCGACCGTCGCCGGGGCGGTCGTCGTGGCCCGCGCCGACGACCGGGTCCCGGTCTACGCGGCCGCCGGGCAGGTCGCTCCCGGCCAGCAGCTCACCCCGGACGACGTCACCGTCGTCGAGGTGCAGCTCGGGGACGGGGCGGCCGCCTACCTCCCGGCCGACCGGCCGCTGCCCTCCGACGCCTTCGCGCTGCGCGAGGTGCGCCCCGGCGAGCTCATCCCGGTCGGCAGCATCGGCCCGGCGGCGCAGGTGGCGGTCCAGCAGGTGGCGCTGCTCGTCGACGCGACGTCGGCCGGCGCGCTGGCCTCCGGGTCGGTCGTCGACGTCTACGTCAACCGTCCCGAGGAGGGCACGACCGCAGTCGGGGTGCCGAGGTACAAGGGCCCGGAGCGGGTCCTCGAGGGGGTCTCCGTGGTCCGGGTGGCCGGTGAGGACGCGGTGCTCGGCGGCGCGACGGAGACGCGTGCGGTCCACGTCATGGTCCCCCGGGACGCCGTGCGCGACCTCGTCGCCGACGTCGACGCCGGGGCGCGCATCACCCTCGTCCCGGTGCCCGGCGGGGTGGGTGGCACCGCCTCGTGACGACCGTCCTCACCGCCCTCACCCACCGGCACGAGTCCGCGTTCGTCGAGGTCCTCCACGGTGCGTTCGGGGTGACCCTCGTGCGCCGCTGCGCCGACGTCGCCGAGCTGCTCTCGGCCGGGGCCGCTGGCGTCGCCCGGGTCGCCGTCGTCTCGCCCGACCTCCGCGGGCTCGACCGCGACGCGCTGCGCCACCTCGCCGGGCACGGGGTCCGCGTCGCCGGGCTCGTCGCCGGCGACGACGAGGAGGGGGACCGGCGGCTGCGCCAGCTCGGGGTCGCGACCATCCTCCGTCCCGGGGACGACGCGGAGGCGGTGGCGAGCGCCCTCACCGCGCTCGCCGGCGCGACGACCTCGCATCCCGGGGTGCCGCTCGCTCCCGACCCGCTCGACGCCTTCGATCCCTCCGATGACGACGGCGACGAGGGCGCCGCGGTCCCGAGCCCGGTCACCGTCGTCTGGGGCCCGACCGGGGCGCCGGGCCGGACGACGGTCGCCGTGACCCTCGCCGCGCAGCTCGCGGCGGGCGGCGTCCGCACCCTCCTCGTCGACCTCGACACGTGGGGCGCCTGCGTCGCCCAGGTGCTCGGGATGGTCGACGAGGCGCCCGGGGTGGCCGCCGCGGCCCGGGCCTCCGAGCAGGGCGGGCTCGACGCCCCTGCGCTGGCGCGACTCGCCCCGGAGGTGGTCCCGCGGCTGCGGGTCCTCACCGGTCTGCCGCGGGCCGACCGGTGGCCCGAGCTGCGTGCCGGCGCCGTCGAGGACGTGCTCCGTCTCGCGAGGGGCGTCGCCGAGCACGTCGTCGTCGACACCGGGTTCGCCGTCGAGGACGACGAGGAGCTCAGCTACGACACCGCCGCGCCGCGCCGCAACGCCGCGACCCTCACCGCGCTCGAGGCGGCCGACCACCTCGTCGTCGTCGGCGCGGCCGACCCCGTGGGGCTGCAGCGCCTCGTCCGCGCGGTCCAGGACGTCGCCGTGCTCCCGTCGCCGCGGCCCACCGTCGTCGTCACCAAGGTCCGCGCGTCGGTGGCCGGTCGCCGCCCCGAGCGCGCAATCGCCGACGTACTGCGCCGGTTCGCCGGCATGGATGCCGTGCGCTTCCTCCCGTGGGCGCCCGACGAGTGCGACGCGGCGCTGTTGGCGGGGCGATCGCTGGTCGAGGTCGCCCCGAAGGCCGACCTGACCGTGGCGGTGGGCGAGCTCGCCGCGGACCTCGACCCACGTGCAGCGGCGCCGTCGGCGGGCGGCCGCCGCACGGCATCGCGGGCCCGCCG
>DASSQJ010000196.1:0-8540 GCA_035702545.1 Phycicoccus sp. | reverse complement strand
CGTGCGAACGCGCGAGATCGAGTACGTCGAGGGCGAGGGCAGGCTCGAGGACGCGCAGACCGTCGTCGTCGGCGACCGCCGCCTCGTCGGGCGCCACGTCGTCCTCGCGACCGGGTCCTTCGCGCGGAGCCTGCCCGGCCTGGAGATCGGCGGCCGGGTGATGACGAGCGACGAGGCGCTCGGGCTCGACGAGGTGCCGGTGCGTGTCGTCGTCCTCGGCGGCGGCGTCATCGGGGTCGAGTTCGCCTCGGTGCTGCGCTCGTTCGGGTCCGAGGTGACCGTCGTCGAGGCGCTCCCCCGTCTCGTCGCGGCGGAGGAGCCGGCCTCGAGCGCGGCCCTCGAGCGGGCCTTCCGCAAGCGCGGCATCACGGTGCGCACGGGCGCCCGGTTCGCCGGGGCCGCCGAGGATGACGGCGTCGTCACAGTGCGCCTCGAGGACGGCGAGGAGCTCGTCGCCGACCTCCTCCTCGTGGCCGTCGGCCGCGGACCCGCGACCGCCGGCCTCGGCTACGAGGAGGCCGGCGTGGCGATGGACCGCGGCTACGTCCTCACCGACGAGCGGTGCCGTACGTCGGTCCCGGGCGTCCGCGCGGTCGGCGACATCGTCCCCGGCCTCCAGCTGGCCCACCGCGGCTTCGCCCAGGGCATCTTCGTCGCCGAGGACATCGCCGGCCTCGACCCCACCCCGCTCGTCGAGTCGAGCATCCCCCGGGTCACCTACTCCGACCCCGAAGTGGCCTCGGTCGGGCTCACCGAGGAACAGGCCCGGGCCGCCCACGGCGACGCGGTGCGCACCTTCGAGTACCCGCTCGGGGGGAACGGCAAGTCGCAGATCCTCGCGACCCAGGGCTTCGTCAAGCTCGTCGCCCTCGAGGACGGCCCGGTCCTCGGCATCCACATGGTCGGCTCCCGGATGGGCGAGCTCGTCGGCGAGGCCCAGCTCGTCGTGGGCTGGGAGGCCCACGCCGCGGACGTCGCGGCCCTCGTCCACGCCCACCCCACCCAGAGCGAGGCACTCGGCGAAGCGCATCTGGCCCTCGCGGGGAAACCCCTCCACACGCACAACTAGAGTGATCGGCACCCGCCACGAAGGAGAGCTGTCCTGATGTCAGAACGCGTACAGATGCCCGCGCTCGGCGAGTCCGTCACCGAGGGGACGGTCACGCGGTGGCTGAAGAGCGTCGGTGACTCGGTGGCGGTCGACGAGCCGCTCCTCGAGGTCTCGACCGACAAGGTCGACACCGAGATCCCCTCCCCGGTGGCGGGGACGCTCCAGGAGATCCTCGTCGAGGAGGACGACACCGTCCCGGTCGGCGCCGACCTCGCCGTCATCGGCGACGGCGCCCCGGCCGAGGGCGGCGGCTCCGGAGGCGGGCAGGCCGAGCAGCCGGCACCCCAGGAGCCGGCCGAGGGGCCCGCGGACGCCGTCGAGAACCCCGCTGACACCGAGGCGGTCGCCCGGGCCGGCGACGAGGGTGGCCAGGAGCCGGCCGAGCCGCAGGCACCCGCGGGGCAGGAGCAGCAGGCCTCCGGTGGCGGAGTGGCCCCGTCGTCCGATGGCGGCGGCGAGGGCCAGACGGTGCGGATGCCCGCGCTCGGCGAGTCCGTGACCGAGGGCACCGTGACCCGATGGCTGAAGCAGGAGGGTGACGAGGTCGCCGTCGACGAGCCCCTCCTCGAGGTGTCCACCGACAAGGTCGACACGGAGATCCCCTCCCCCGTCGCCGGCACGCTGACCCGCATCCTCGTGCAGGAGGACGAGACGGTGCCGGTCGGCGCCGACCTCGCCGTCGTCGGCGGTGCCGGTGGTGGCGGCGCCGCGGCCCCACCGGCCGCCGGGGGCAGCACCGGCGCCGAGCCGGACACGGCCCCCGAGCCCGCACCGGCGAGCCCGCCGGCGCCCGAGACCGTCGAGGCGGCCGCGGAGCCCTCGCCGGCACCCGCCCCGGAGCCGGCGCAGCCGCCGGCCCCCGCCGCCGAGGCACCGCCGCAGGCGACGCCCGACCGGGCCGCCACCGCTGCCGGAGAGGCGCCGGCCGCCCCGACCGGCTCGACGGCACCGACCCCGCGTCCGCCGGAGACCGACGCCTCCGCCTACGTCACCCCGCTCGTCCGCAAGCTCGCCGCCGACCACGGCATCGACCTCGCCGACGTCACGGGAACCGGCATCGGCGGGCGGATCCGCAAGCAGGACGTCCTCGACGCCGCGGAGGCCGCCTCCGCACCGGCCGCCCAACCCGCCGCACCCGCGGCCCCGGCCGCACCCGCGGCCGCGCCCGCACCGGCGCGTCCGGCGGCCGACACCTCGAAGCGCGGCACGACCCAGGCGATGACCCGCCTGCGCAAGACGATCGCCCGGCGGATGGTCGAGTCCCTCCAGGTCTCGGCCCAGCTGACCACGGTCGTCGAGGTCGACGTCACCCGGATCGCCCGCCTGCGGGACCGGGCGAAGACCGAGTTCGCCGCGCGCGAGGGCACCAAGCTCAGCTTCCTGCCGTTCTTCGCCCTCGCGGCCGTCGAGGCGCTCAAGACCCACCCGATGGTCAACGCGAGCATCGAGGACGACCAGGTGACCTACCACGGCGCCGAGCACCTCGGCATCGCCGTCGACACCGAGAAGGGCCTCCTCGTCCCGGTCATCAAGAACGCCGGCGACCTCAACATCGCGGGGCTGGCCCGCGGGATCGCCGACCTCGCCGACCGCACCCGGGGCAACAAGATCACTCCCGACGACCTCGCGGGTGGCACCTTCACCATCACGAACACCGGGTCCCGCGGGGCTCTCTTCGACACCCCGATCATCAACCAGCCGCAGGTCGGCATCCTCGGCACCGGGGCCGTCGTCCGTCGCCCGGTCGTCGTCACGGCCGAGGACGGTGGCGAGACGATCGCGATCCGGTCGATGGTCTACCTCGCCCTCTCCTACGACCACCGGATCGTCGACGGTGCGGACGCGGCCCGGTTCCTCTCCACGATGAAGCAGCGCCTCGAGGAGGGCGCGTTCGAGGCCGACCTCGGCCTCTGACGCCCGTGGCCCGCGTCGCCGTCACCGGCTCGTCCGGTCTCATCGGGTCCGCCCTCGTCGCCGCGCTCCACGAGCGCGGCGACGAGGTTCTCCGGCTCGTCCGTCGCGCCCCGCGCGACCCCGACGAGGTGCGGTGGGACCCCGCGAGCCGGTCGCTGGACCCGGCGGTGCTCGACGGGGTCGACGCCGTCGTCAACCTCGCCGGCGCGGGGGTCGGCGACCGCCGGTGGACGCCGACGTACAAGCGCGAGATCCTCGCCTCCCGCACCGACTCGACCCACGCCGTCGCGTCGGCCATCGCGGCGACCGGCCGGCCGCTGCGCTTCCTCAGCGGCTCGGCGAGCGGCTACTACGGCGACCGGGGCGAGGAGGAGCTCACCGAGTCGAGCCCGCCCGGCAGCACCTTCCTCGCCGACGTCGTCCGCGCGTGGGAGGCGGCCGCGGGGCCGGCCGTGGACGCCGGCGCGCCGACCGCCTTCCTGCGCACCGGCATCGTCCTCGCCCCGCCGGGCACGGGTCACCTCCTCAAGCTCGACCGTTCCGGTGTCCTCGTCGACACCGAGGGCGGTGCCGCCGGTCCGCTCGTGCGGCTGGCCCGCCTCGGCCTTGCCGGGCCGCTCGGGTGGGCCGGTCGGGGCCGGCAGTACTGGCCGTGGATCACCCTCGCCGACGAGGTCGGCGCGATCGTCCACCTCCTCGACCACCCGGAGGTCACCGGTCCGGTGAACCTCGTCGCCCCGCAGCCGGCGCGGCAGCGGGAGGTCACCCGGGCCCTCGCACGCGCCGCCCATCGGCCGGCACTGCTGCCGGCCCCGGGCTTCGCGGCCCGGGTCGCGCTCGGCGAGTTCGCCGGGGAGATCCTCCTCAGCGAGCGCATCGTCGGTGAGGTGCTCGTTGCCAGCGGCTACCGGCACGTCCACCCCGACCTGGAGACCGCGGCGCGCTGGGTCGTCGGCTGAGCGCCGGGCCGGCACGTCCCCCGGTCCCGGCACCCCGGGTCAGCCGGGTCAGCCGTCGGGACGGATGCCGGTGACCCGCCAGCCGTCCCGGGTCCACCCGAGGTCGACGAGGACCACCTCGCCACGCTGCGCAGGACGGGGAGTGCGCCGTCCCGGCCCGACGACGTCGTAGCGGCCGGTCCCCAGTCGGGCACGGATCACCGCCGCGCTCGCGCTCGCACCCACCGTGGCGAGCACCTCGACCTCGTGGCGGAGTCCCTCGTAGCGGATGCCCGCCCCGGCCAGCCCGGCGACGGCCTCGACGTCGCGCGCGTGCGCCGGCGAGCCCGCCACCTCGGCCGCCACGAGGAGCGAGGGGTCGGCGGCGCGCCACGCGGCCGCCCTCGCCTCCGCGAGGGCGGCGAGCAGCGCCGCGGGCCGGCGGTCCGGGGAGTCGGGTTCAGCGCGGGGGTCCGACCCACCGGTGGGGTGGGCCCGGCCCGCCGGCTGCGCGCCGCCAGGAGCAGCCGTTCTCGGGCCCTCGACCGGAGACGGCTGCGCCGCGAGGGCCGCCGCCCCCTCCCGGCGCCCGGCCGGCCGGGCGGCGAGCGCCAGGCCGACCGCGGCGAGGAGGGCGACGAGCCCGGCGAGCACCCCGGTCCTGCGCGTCGGCGCCCTCCACCACAGGGTGCCGAGCACTTTTGCGAGGCCCGCCCGGTGTCGGGTGTGGCGGCCGCGGTGCCGCCCCCGCCGCGGGGGCGGCGGCTCCACGGCAGCCGCCCGCAGGCGGTAGGTGACGGCGCTCGCCTCGTCCTCCCCGTGCACCAGGTGGAGGGGTGCGGCGTCGGCGGCGTGGAAGAGCGCCCATGCGAGCTCGGCGGCCGTGGGCCTGGCCTCGGGACTCGCCGCGACCGCGGAGTCCACCACCTCGACGAGGCGGGTAGCCGCCTCCCCGGCTCGCGAGAGCCCCCCGAGCGGCGGCCGCAGCCCCGGCGACCCGGGGGCGGACCCGGTGAGGCAGAGCCACCCCAGCGCCCCCAGCGCGTAGACGTCGGACGCCGGCGTCGGGTCATCCCCCATGAGCACCTCGGGGGCGACGTACCCGTCGGTGCCCCACACGGCGAGCGGCGCGTCCCCGACGACCCGGCCGAGGCCGAGGTCGGCGAGGAACGGTCGCCCGTCGAGGTCGAGGAGCACGTTGCCCGGCGAGAGGTCGCCGTGGACCACGCCGAGCGCGTGCAGCCGGCCGAGCGCCCCGGCGACCGGCGCCAGCACGGTGACGACCTCGCCGGGCGCGAGGTGCCCCCGGGCGGCGACGAGCCGGTCGAGGCTGCCGCCGCGCAGCAGCGGCATGACGAGGGCGACCCGGCCGTCCCCGACAGGGAGGCAGGACTCCACCGGCACGACGTGCGCCGAGGCCGCGGCACCGGAGAGCGACGCCTCCCGCACCGCGGCCTCGACCGACTCCCGGTCGGCGCGGGCCACCTTGACGGCCACCCGGCGCCCGTCGGCCTCGCGCACCGCCTCCCACACCTCGCTCGTCGCCCCCCGCGCGATGGCCCGCCCCAGCTCGAGCCCCGCGACGACCGGTGCGCCGCCTCCCGTGTCCCCCATGCCCCCACTGTGGCCCGGCCGTCGGCTCGGCCGACCGAGTTGTCCACAGGCACCCGTAGGGTGGCGCCCGTGCCCGCCGACCAGCCCACCGTCCTCGCCACCTCCGGCGGCTACCGCTACGGATCCCGGACCGCCGTGGAGTTCGACGCCCTCGTCCACCACGCCGTCGACCTCTCCGGCGCCCACGGCCGCCGGCCCAAAGTCACCTTCGTCGGCACCGCGTCCGGAGACCCCGAGTGGTTCGCGTTCCGGGCCGTCGAAGCCGGCCGGGTCGCCGGGTTCGACGTGTCGGTGCTCGCCCTGTTCCCGATGCCCAACGTCGACGACGTCCCCGCCCACCTCCTCGAGCAGGACGTCGTGTGGGTGAACGGCGGGTCCGTCGCCAACCTCCTCGCGGTCTGGGACGTCCACGACCTGCGGCCGGCGGTGCGGGCCGCGTGGGAGGCGGGGGTGGTGCTCTCCGGCGTCTCCGCGGGGTCGATCTGCTGGTACCGCGGCGGCACGACCGACTCCTTCGGGCCCGAGCTGCGGGCGGTGACGAACGGCCTCGGCCTGCTGCCCTACGGCAACGGGGTCCACTACGACTCCGAGGAGCGCCGCCGCCCCCTCGTCCACGCGCTCGTCGGTGACGGCACGCTCCCCGAGACGCACTGCACCGACGACGGCGTGGGTCTGGTGTACCACGGCACCGAGCTCGTCGAGGCGGTCAGCGAGGCCGACGGCAAGGGGGCCTACGTCGTCACCCGGGAGGCCGGTGGCGTCCGCGAGGAGCGGCTCGCGCCGCGACGCCTGACGTCGCCCTGACTGCGGTCAGCCCGCGCGGTCGGGGGTGTCGACCTCGACGACCTGCTGGCCCCGGGCCGAGGCGCGCGCGGCGTCGATGACGGCGAGCGTGTGCACCGCGTCCCACGGGTCCACCGGCATCCGCTCCTGGGCGTCCGCCCCGGCGAGCGCCTCGGCCACCGCCCGGTAGAGGTCGGCCTGCGATGCCGGCACCCGGCGCACGGCGACGCGCTCCCCCCGGCCGTAGAGCCATCCGCAGTGGTCGGGGTCGAGGTCGGCCTGCCCGGTCCACAGGTGCGGCTCCCCCTCGAAGTCGGCCTGGACGTAGGCGCCCTCGGTGCCGAGGAGCCGGACCCGCGGACCCGGCGCGGCGGCGAGAGAGGTCGCCGAGAGGTGCGAGACGACGCCCGAGTCGTGGGTGCAGACGAGGACGGCGTCGTCCTCGGCCCGCGTGGTCCGGGCGGCGACGGTCGCGACGACCCGCTGGACCCGGCCGAACAGCTGGACGGCGGCGTCGACGAGGTGGCTGTGCAGGTCGAGGAGGATGCCGCCCCCCTCCTCGGGCGGGGAGCTCTCCCGCCACCGGTCCTTGGGAACCGGGCGCCAGCGCTCCCAGCGCATCTCGAACCGGAACGGCTCCCCCACCATCCCCTCGGCGACGACGGCGTGCAGCGTCGCGTGCTCCGGGTCGTACCGGCGGTTCTGGAACACCGTGAGGGGCACCTCCCGCTCCTCGGCGTACCGGACCACCTCGGCCCCCGAGGGGGCGTCGACGGCGAGCGGCTTGTCGACGACGCAGGGCACCCGGGCGTCGACGGCCGCGCGCACCTGCTCGGCGTGGACCCCGCTCGGGGTCGCGAGGACGACGAGGTCCAGGCCCGGCAGGGCGAGGAGCTCGTCGAGCCGCCGGACCACCTCGGCCCCAGGTAGGTCCTCGCGGACCTGGGCGGCCCGGGCCGGGTCAGCCGTCGAGACGGCCACGACCTCGCAGCCGGCCTCGACGAGCCTCGGGGCGTGGATGCCACGGCCGGCCGACCCGTACCCGGCGAGGCCGACCCGGGTCATCCGACCACCCCGGCGCGTTCGGCACTGTCGGCACGATCGGCGCGGTCGGCGGGCAGGCGGGCCGGCCACCACACCCGCGGACCGATGTCGTACGCCGCGGCCGGGACGAGGAGGGAGCGGACGACGAAGGTGTCGAGGAGCACGCCGAACGCGACGATGAAGGCGATCTGGACGAGGAACGTCAGCGGGAGGACGGCGAGCGCGGAGAAGGTCGAGGCGAGGACGATCCCCGCGCTCGTGATGACCCCGCCGGTCACCGCGAGCCCGACGAGGATGCCGGGCCGGGTCCCCCGGGTCCGTGACTCCTCCCGCACCCGGGTCATGAGGAAGATCGAGTAGTCGATGCCGAGGGCGACGAGGAAGACGAAGCCGTACAGGGGGATGGCCGGGTCCCCGCCGGTGAAGCCGAGGACGTGGTCGAAGACCAGCGCCGCGATCCCGATCGTCGCCCCGAACGAGACGACGTTCGCGGCGACGAGCAGCGCCGGCGCGAGGAGGGACCGGAGCAGCAGGGCGAGGACGACGAAGATGACGAGCAGGATCGTCGGCACGATGACCTTGAGGTCTCGCGAGCTGGCGTCGAGGACGTCGAGGTTGGTCGCCGCGTTGCCGCCGACGAGCGCGTCGGGGCTCACGGCGTCGAGGTCTGTGCGCAGCCGGCGCACCGTGTCCTCGGCGCCCTGGCTGTCCGCAGCGTCACGGGTCGTCGCCTGGAGCAGGACCTTGCCGTCGACGACCTGCGGCGGCACCGACGGCCCACCCGGCTGGGGCGGGACGAGGCCGAGGTAGGCGCCGGCGATGCCGGGGTCCTTCGAGACGAGCTCGAGCGCGGCCTGCGCCTGGGCCTCGGGGACGACGACCTGCAGCGGGGTGGCCGCTCCCGCCGCGAAGTGCTCGCCGAGGACCTTCTGCGCCGTGATCGAGTCGGTCTCGGTGAGGAAGGTCTCCTCGATCGTCGCGCCGCTCGCCCGGAAGCTCGGCACGAACGCCGCCGCCGCGAGCAGCAGGACGAGGGTGATCGACCACGTGCGGCGCGGGTGGCGCCCGACGAGCCCGGCGACCCGGCCCCAGATGCCCCGGGTGCCGATGACGTCCTCGGCGTGGACGTGGTCGAG
>DASSQJ010000195.1:0-4734 GCA_035702545.1 Phycicoccus sp. | reverse complement strand
ACCAGCGCACCGACCGGGTCGTCCCCCCGACGCCGCCGCGCCCGACCCGCCGGTGGCACGGGCACGACGAGCACCCGACCGCCCCGGGCGCGGACCCATCGCAGCACCGGGTCCTCGCGGACCGCGCGCGCCACGGCGGCGGCCAGGCCCGTGACGAGGACGGGCGCGAGGTCGCGCCGCCCCCCGTCCTTGTACGCCGACACGGCGGTGCGAAGCGCACCGTCGAGCGGGACCGCGGACCAGCAGCGGATGGGGACGGTGGCGACGGGCGGTGCCCGGCCGAACGCCCCGCGCACCTCGCGCCCGCACCCGGCGCACAGGGGCGCCCCGGGCTCGCCGCTGGCCGCGCACGCCCCGGGGAGGACGAGGTCGAGGGCGGCCCGCAGGGCGAGGCGGACGGCGTCGGGGCGGGCTCCGGCCATCCAGCCAACCTCGCCGAGAGCAGGCGAGCACACCACCCCCGTGGGCCCGCCTGTGGACGAACCCGCCCGACCGCCACCCCTGGGGACGGACGAGGACGGACCAGGACCGCGACGAGGACGAGACGCGCGTCAGCCGGCGGGGACGGCGAGGTCGGTGGCCCGCCCGCTGTCGGCCCACTGCGTGCCGTTCAGGCCGAGCAGCCGCCCGGTCGAGGTGACGACGTAGAGGTTCCGCTCCCCCGCGGTCGTCGTGATGGCGACCGCGCCCTCGACCGGCTCCAGCGGCCGGACGTCGCCCCCGACGCTGAGGACCGTCGGCCGCCGCGTCCCGCCACCCACGGCCGCGATCGTCGCGACGTCGGTGTCGTCAACCCAGGTGAGCCCCACGGCGTCGGTCACCGTGACCCCGAGCCGCAGCGGGGGCGAGAGGCGCTCCGGGCGGCCGCCGCCACCGCGAACCACGCCGGCGAGGTCGATCCGCACGTCCCCGCCGTTGCGTCCGGTCGAGAGGACCGCCACCCGGTCCCCGTCCAGGGCGACCCGCGACTCCAGCACCCGCCGGCCGGCGAGCCAGTCGGCGCGCACCGGGGTCGCCGCCGCCGCGCGGGCGTCGGCCGGGTCGGCGCCGACGTCGATGACGAAGAGCCGGTTCGCGGCGTTGCCGATGCCCCCGACCCAGAGGTAGCCGCGGCTGTCGTACGAGGGGTTGCCGACCGCGGACCCGAACCCGGGCACCTCGTAGCGGGTGGTCCCCCGCCACCGCGAGATCCCGGCGCCGTCGGGGTCGACGCCGGCAAGCTCCGCGCCGTCGGGCGAGAGCGCGAGGCGGGTGAACTCCGGCGTCACGGGCGGGTAGCGGTCGGCGCCGGGCGTCGGCTGCACCGTCTGCGGGGCGGCATCCGTCGGGTTGAAGACGGTGACCTCGGCTCCGCGCCGCACGACCGGGTGGGCCGACGTGGGTTCGACGGGGGGCGGGAAGCCGATGTCGGCGAGGGAGGTCGCCGGGCCGGTGAGGCCGACGAGGTCGACGGGTGTCCCGTTGATGGCGAGCTCGACCCGGCTCACCGACGGGTCCTGGGAGAGGGTGGAGACGAACTGCGCCCACATGTTCTGCCGGGTCTGCTCACCCGGGCCGGCGCGGCCGGCCACGAGGTTGACGGTCGCGGTGCCGGAGTCCAGCGAGACGGCGTCGCCGAGGAGCCGGGACCCCTGCGGCACGGCGGTCGTCGCCGCGCCGATGAGGTGGTCGGGCACCGGGGTGAGCTGGGCCCGGGCGAGCCGGGTCGCGAGCTTGTCGAGGGGGAACCAGCGGACGTCGGGCACCGTGGCCTGCCGGCTCGTCGAGATGTAGTTGACGTCGAACGGCTGCACGAGCCGGGAGACGTCGCGCTGCGCGATCCACCGGCCGAAGCCCTCGGGCATGCCGCTGATCCGCCACTGCCCGCTGATGCTCGTCAGGTCGAAGGTCGCCGACACCTTCGCCCCCGGCGGGGCCGGGGTGAACCGGCTGTCAGGTCCGACGGTCCCGGCGGCCGCCGCCGTCACGGTGACGTGGGCCGGGTCGGTGAGCGTCGTCGTCGGCGTCGCGTCGTCGGCGCGCAGGACGATCGTGCTGTCGGGGTTCCACCTCTCGGCGGCCTGCACCGTGAGGAACTTCCGGGCGTTGTCGTACGCCCCGTTGCTCGCCGCGCCGGCCCGGAGGAAGCCGTTGACGATGTCCTCGCGGCTGTCTCCGTCGACCGGCCCGGGGAAGACGATGCCCAGGGCCGCCTGCTCGCCGGAGCCCACCTCGAGCCCGGGTTCGACCGGGCCCGCCCCGGAGAGCCCGCCGCATCCGGAGAGGAGCACCGCCACCGCCGCGGCGGCCGCGCCCAGCCCGGCCCGCCGCCGCGTCACGACGTCTCCGAGGGGCTGAGCGGCAGGGGCGACCCGTGGAGGGTGGCCCCGGAGTGCTGGGGCAGTGTGAGCCGGAACCGCGAGCCGACGCCGCGCTCCCCCCACGCCTGGAGCCAGCCGTTGTGCAGCCTGGCGTCCTCGAGCGAGATCGACAGGCCGAGGCCGGTGCCCCCGGTGGTCCGGGCCCGCGCCGGGTCGGCCCGCCAGAACCGGGTGAAGACGTTGGCGGCCTCGCCGGGCCGCAGCCCGACCCCGTGGTCCTCGACGACCACGGCGACCGCTCCCCCGCCGACCCCGACGTGGATGTCGACCGGTTTGCCCTCGCCGTGCTCGATGGCGTTGACGACGAGGTTGCGCAGGATGCGCTCGACCCGCCGCTCGTCGACGTCCGCCTGGGCGGGCTCGGCCGGCGCGTGCACCGTGACCGTACTGCCCCGGCGCTCGGCGAGCGGCCGGGTCGCCTCGACGACGAGGTCGACGGTGCTGCGCAGGTCGACGATCTCGACGTCGAGGGCCGCGGCGCCGGCGTCGAACCGGCTGATCTCGAGCAGGTCGGCGAGCATCGTCTCGAACCGGTCGAGCTCACCGGCGAGCAGCTCGGCGGAGCGGGCGGTCGCCGGGTCGAACCGCTCGCGCGACTCGTGGATGACGTCGACCGCCATCCGGATCGTCGTCAGCGGGGTGCGCAGCTCGTGGGAGACGTCGGAGACGAACCGCTGCTGGACCGCGGAGAGCCCCTCGAGCTGGCGGATCTGCTGCTGGAGGCTGTCGGCCATCCCGTTGAACGAGGTCGCGAGGAGGGCGAGGTCGTCCTCGCCCTTGGCCGGCATCCGCTCGTTGAGCCGGCCGGCCGAGAGCCGCTGGGCGACCTCGCTGGCGCGCCGCACCGGGGCGACGACCTGCCGGGTGACGACCCACGCGACGGCCCCGACGAGGAGGGTGAGGATGACGCCGGCGACGAGGAAGGAGTTGCCGATGAGGTCCATCGTCGCGACCTCCTGCTCCATCGGGTAGATGAAGTAGAGGTCGTAGGCGCCGGCGGTCGGGACGTTGACGACGCTGCCGACGACGACGGCCGGCATCTCCTTGCCGCCGACGGTGAAGGTCGTCAGCTGGGTCTGCTGGCGGCCGGGGTTGGCGGCGACCGCCTCGGCGAGCTCGGGGCTGATCACGGTGGAGTCGACGGCCGGGCTCGAGCTGAGCTCGACGAGGGCGACGTCGCTCTCGTTGCTCAGCGACCGGCTCATCACGACGTACCGGCTCGGGTCCTCCGGCCCGGGGGCGCTGAGGACGCGGGTCATGATGTCGCGGGCGGCCTGGTTGAGGTCGTCGACCGAGGTCGAGGTGGAGGCGTCCCACGTCGCCTGCGCCTCGGCGGTCAGTGCGAGCGCCTCGTACTTGGACTGGGTGACCCGGTCGCGCTCGAGCCCGCTCGCGATCTGGGCGTGGAGGACGCTGCCGAGGATCGTGACGACGGCGAGGCCGAGGAGCATCGTCGTCGTGACGACCCGCAGCTGGAGGGACTGGCGCCAGAGGCGGCGCGCGTGGAGCAGCCCCTCGCGGACGCCGGCGAGCCCGGCCTGGACACCGTGCCGGAACGACCGCATCCACCCGGCTCGCGTCGGCCGAACCTGCAGCTCGGCGGAGCCGGCCATGCTCAGCCCTTGCCGGCCTTGTACCCGACGCCGCGGACCGTGACGACGATCTCGGGATGCTCCGGGTCGTGCTCGATCTTCGAGCGCAGGCGCTGGACGTGGACGTTGACGAGGCGGGTGTCGCCGGCGTGCCGGTAGCCCCAGACCTGCTCGAGGAGGACCTCGCGGGTGAAGACCTGCCACGGCTTGCGGGCGAGGGCGACGAGGAGGTCGAACTCGAGCGGGGTGAGGTTGAGCGCCTCGCCGTCGCGGGTCACCGAGTGGCCGGCGACGTCGATCTCGAGGTCGCCGATGGTGAGGCGCTCGGGGGCCGGCTCGTCGCCGCGGCGCAGGCGGGCGCGCACCCGGGCGATGAGCTCCTGCGGCTTGAACGGCTTGACGACGTAGTCGTCGGCGCCGGACTCGAGGCCGAGGACGACGTCGACGGTGTCGGTGCGGGCGGTGAGCATGACGATGGGGACGCCGGACTCGGCCCGGATCTGCCGGCACACCTCGAGGCCGTCGAGGCCGGGGAGCATGACGTCGAGGAGGACGAGGTCGGGGCGCTGCTCGCGGAAGGCGTCCATGGCGGAGGAGCCGTCGGCGACGTGCACGACCTCGAGCCCCTCGTTGCGCAGGACGATGCCGAGCATCTCCGCCAGCGCCAAGTCGTCATCGACGACCAGCACGCGACCTTTCACGTCGGCCCGTTCCTTTCCCCGCAGTGCCACAAGTGATCGTCATCCTCCCACAGCAGTCTGGGAACACCCTGCAAACAGCAG
>DASSQJ010000194.1:0-4988 GCA_035702545.1 Phycicoccus sp. | reverse complement strand
GCGCCGCCCAGGCGGCGGCACGGGCCTCGAGCGCGTCGTCGTAGGACCCCTGGTCGAGGAGGACGTCGAGGAAGCGGCGGCGGCCGGCGGCGTCGAAGGTGAGCCACGCCGTCGCCACGTCGGTCGCCGGGTCCCCGGCGGTGACGTCGCCGAAGTCGACGATGCCGAGGTCGCGGCCGCTGCGGTGGACGAGGTTGGAGGGATGGGGGTCGCCGTGCACCCACACCGGGGCGCGGTCCCAGGACGGGGCGTCGAGCCCGGACTCCCAGGCCGACCGCAGGACGTCCGCGGCGTCGCGCCCGAGGTGCTCGCGCACCGCGGGCCAGCGTGCCTCGACGTCCGCCGCCCGCTGCGCCAGCGGCACGGCGCGGAGGGGGTTGTCGGGTGCGTCGACGGGCGCCGGCCGGTGCAGCCGGGCCAGGGCACCGGCGAGCGGCTCGGCGAGCCCGTTGCGGTCGGGCACGGCGAGCCGGGAGACGAGGTCCCCGTCGAGCCACGTCAGCACCGCCCAGGGCCACGGGTACCCCGCTCCCGGGCGGCCGGCGAGCACCCCCTCGGCGACGCGGACGGGCCCCTCGCGCAGCGGCTCGGTCACCTCACCGAGCCACCGCAGCTCGTGCTCGACGAGGCCGACCGCGGCGGCCCGCACCGGCAGCCGGGCGACGTACGGGCCCGACGGGCCCCCGAGCCGGAACACGGCGTTGTCCCACCCCTGCCCGACCTGCTCCACGCCCGCGGCGACGACCCGGCGCAGCTCGTCGTCGCCCTGGTCGGCGATGAGCCGCCGCACGAGGCGGGCGTCCGGGGTGAACTCGGTCTCGGGCACACGACGATCCTGCCAGTGCGCGGTGACCCCCGCGCCGGTCCGGGGGTGAGGCTTGCGACACTGGGCCGGTGACGCCAGCGCTCCCGGACCTGCTCGGCGGCGACGTCCTCGACGTGGCGCCGGCCCTGCTCGGGTGCCTCCTCACCCACGCGGGCGTCACGCTGCGCCTCACCGAGGTCGAGGCGTACGCGGGGGAGGTCGACCCCGGATCGCACGCCTACCGGGGCCGCACGCCGAGGACCGAGGTGATGTTCGGGCCGGCCGGCCGCCTCTACGTCTACTTCACCTACGGGATGCACTACTGCGCCAACGTCGTCACCGGACCGGACGGGACGGCATCCGCCGTGCTGCTCCGCGCCGGCGAGGTCGTCGGCGGGCACGACGTCGCCGCGGTGCGCCGGCCGGGCGTCAGGGAGCGGGACTGGGCGCGGGGGCCGGCACGTCTCACCGTGACGCTCGGGCTCGGCCGGGCGGAGAACGGACTCGACCTTCTCGACCCCCGGACCGACGGACGGCTCGCCCCCCCGTCGACCCCCGTCGACCCCGCGCAGGTGCGAACCGGCCCGCGCGTCGGCGTGAGCGGCCCCGGCGGCGACGGGGACGTGCACCCGTGGCGGTTCTGGCTCGACGGCGAGCCGACGGTCAGCGCGTACCGGCCGGCCACGCCGCGGCGGCGTACGCGGCGACCTCCCGCTCGACCCGGCGCCTGACGTCCTCGGGCGCGAAGCTCACGCGGACGGCGGCGAGCGCGAGGTCGACGAGGCCGGTGGCGTCGAGGCCGAGGAGCCCGGCGGCGATCTCGTACTCGCGGTTCAGCGTCGTGCCGAACATCGGGGGGTCGTCGCTGTTGACCGTCACGGTGACGCCGGCCTCGACAATCGCGGCGATGGGGTGCTCCTCGAGGCGGTCGACGACCCGGGTCGCGACGTTGCTCGTCGGGCAGACCTCGAGCGGGATACCGCGCTCCGCGAGGTGCGCGAGGAGCGCCGGGTCGCGGACCGAGGAGGTCCCGTGCCCGATGCGCTCCGCGCCGAGCAGGGTGAGCGCGTCCCACACCGACTCCGGCCCGGTGGACTCCCCGGAGTGCGGTACCGAGTGCAGGCCCGCCGCCCGGGCGGCGGCGAAGTGCGGCTCGAACTGGGCGCGGGGGACGCCGATCTCCGGGCCGCCGAGGCCGAAGCCGACGAGGGCCTCGGGGCCGTGGTCGAGGGCGAAGCGGAGCGTGGCGTCGGCCGCCGGCAGGCCGCTCTCACCCGGGATGTCGTAGACCCAGCGCAGGACGATCCCGAGGTCCCGCTCGGCAGCGGTGCGGGCGTCCTCGACGGCCTCGGTGTACGCCTCGACGGGGATGCCGCGCACCACCGAGGTGTAGGGCGTCAGCGTCACCTCGGCGTACCGCACCTGCTGGGCCGCGAGGTCCCGGGCCACCTGGTACGTCAACGTCCGGATGTCCTCCGGGGTCCGGACGAGGTCGACGACGGCAAGGTAGAGGTCGACGAAGTGGGCGAAGTCGGTGAAGGTGAACCACTCGGCGAGCGCCGCCGGGTCCGTGGGGACGGGGGAGTCGGGGTGCCGCGCCGCGAGGGCCGCGACGGTGGCGGGCGAGGCGGAGCCCACGTGGTGGACGTGCAGCTCCACCTTCGGCAGGCCGGCGACGAACGCGGCGAGCCCGGGGGAGGAGGGGGTGGTCATCCCCGGATTGTGCCGGTCCCGGCCCGGCGGCGTGGGTCGTGCGGGGTCGCCCCACCGCCCGCGCGCACCGTCCCACCGTCCGGGGACTCGCTCGGAGCACGGCCCCGCCGTGGCAGGCTGGGCGGGCGTGCGGCACCCGGCCGCACCGGGGAGAGAGAGTGGGACGTGACGGTGACCGACATCCTCGACGAGCTGACGTGGCGTGAGTCGGTGGCGCAGACCACCGACGTGGGCGCGCTGCGCACGGCACTCGCGGAGGGACCGGTCACGGCCTACTGCGGCTTCGACCCGACGGCGCCGAGCCTGCACTTCGGCAACTTCGTCCAGCTCGTCGTGCTCCGACGACTCCAGCGTGCAGGCCACCGCGTCATCTGCCTCGTCGGCGGGTCCACCGGCCTCATCGGCGACCCGAGGCCGACTTCCGAGCGGGTCCTGAAGACCAAGGAGCAGACGGCGGACAACGTCGCCCGGATCAAGGCGCTGGTCCGCCCGTTCCTCGACTTCGACGGCACCGACCCGGCGTGCGCGCACCCGGCCGTCCTCGTCGACAACCTCGACTGGACCGCGCCGATGTCGGCCCTGGACTTCCTCCGGGACGTCGGCAAGCACTTCCGGGTCAACCAGATGATCCGCAAGGAGGCGATCGCGGCGCGGCTCGAGAGCCAGGAGGGGATCTCGTACACCGAGTTCAGCTACCAGCTCCTCCAGGCGCTCGACTACCTGCACCTCTACCGCGCCATGGGCTGCACCCTCCAGACCGGGGGTTCGGACCAGTGGGGGAACCTCACGGCCGGCGTCGACCTCGTCCACCGGGTCGAGGGGGCCGCCGTGCACGCGCTGACGACGCCGCTCCTCACCGACGCCTCCGGCCAGAAGTTCGGCAAGTCGGAGGGCAACGCCGTCTGGCTCTCGGCCGACATGACGAGCCCGTACGCCTTCTACCAGTACTTCCTCAACGTCGAGGACGCATCGGTGGTCCGCCTCCTCAAGGTGTTCACCGACCGCACCAGGGAGGAGGTCGCCGAGCTCGAGCGGGCGGTCGTCGAGGAGCCGTGGCGGCGACTGGCCCAGCGGACCCTCGCCGCCGACGTCACCACGCTCGTCCACGGAGAGGCGGCGACCGACGCGGCCCGCGCGGCGAGCGAGGCGCTCTTCGGCCGGGGGGACCTGCGCGCCCTCGACGGCCCCACCCTGCGCGACGCGGCGCACGAGCTGCCGCGCGGTGAGGTCTCGGTCGGGATGCCGCTCGTCGACGCCCTCGTCGCCGTCGGCCTCGCCGAGTCCCGCAACGCCGCCCGTCGCACGATCGGCGAGGGCGGGGCCTCCGTCAACGGGGAGAAGGTGGCCGACCCCGAGCGCGTCCTCACCGAGACGGACGTCCTGGCCGGCGGTGTCGTCGTGCTCCGCCGCGGACGCAAGAACCTCGCTGCGGGTCTCGTCGCGACCTCCTGAGGCCTGCGGGAGGCCCCGGAAACCGTTGGGACACAGCGAATCAGGGGCTCCCAAAACTGGCGGTGGTGGATGGCGGAGGGGGCCGATTTGTGTTCCGGCGCCGGCGTCATCTACTGTTCTCGACGTCAGCCCGAGAGGGAGGAACGGACACCAAGCGGCAGGGCTTGCGCCCCGCACCAAGCAGGCCGGTCCCACGAGCTGACACCCACTCCCGAGAGGTCCTCGGCGGTCGCGTGCGGCCGCCGGAGCCGAGTGGAGGAGGCCCCCGGAAGGGTGCTAGAGTGGGTGCCCCGCCGAGATCCAAGCGCGATCAGACCCGGCCGCTCCTGAGCGGATGACCGGATTTGACGCCCAAGCATGGACGCGGGTAAGTTCGAACAGTTGCCTCACCGCGACTGGGAGAGCGACAACGGAAAGCCCCGACGACGAGCTCGCTGAGCGAGGCGTCGGTGTGCGTCCGAACCTTGAGAACTCAACAGCGTGTCAAAAATCGATGCCAATAACCTCGTCGCGTCGAGACGCCGAGACGGCCACCAGGCCGTGGACGCCGACCGTCGCACGAAAATCCTTTGGTTGACAACGAACAACAGCGAGAGCTGGTTGTTCGTGCTCAGCCAGTGAAACAACCCTCCAAGGGTAACGATTTCCCGGTCAAGGCCGGGAGTCACACATCAACGGAGAGTTTGATCCTGGCTCAGGACGAACGCTGGCGGCGTGCTTAACACATGCAAGTCGAACGGTGACCCTCGGAGCTTGCTCCGAGGTGATCAGTGGCGAACGGGTGAGTAACACGTGAGTAACCTGCCCCAGACTCTGGAATAACCCCGGGAAACCGGAGCTAATACCGGATACGAGACGGAGAGGCATCTCTACCGTCTGGAAAGTTTTTCGGTCTGGGATGGACTCGCGGCCTATCAGCTAGTTGGTGAGGTAACGGCTCACCAAGGCGACGACGGGTAGCCGGCCTGAGAGGGCGACCGGCCACACTGGGACTGAGACACGGCCCAGACTCCTACGG
>DASSQJ010000193.1:0-13585 GCA_035702545.1 Phycicoccus sp. | reverse complement strand
GCTGCTCGGTGACCTCCGGGCCGACGCCCAGGTCGTCATCGACACCTCGGGGCTCAACGTCCACCAGCTCCGTCGCAAGCTCACCCCGCTCGTCGGGGGCTCGCGGGGGCCGAGCCTGCGGCTGGCCATCATGTCCTTCGGCTTCAAGTACGGCGTCCCGCTCGACGCCGACTTCGTCTTCGACATGCGCTTCCTGCCGAACCCGTTCTGGGTCCCCGAGCTGCGCCAGCTCACCGGGGTGGACCAGCCGGTCGCCGAGTTCGTCATGCGCCAGCCCGGCGCGGAGGAGTTCCTCGACGGCGTCGTCCGGCTCATGCAGCCGGTGACCGAGGGGTACCTCCGCGAGGGCCGGCGCTACGCGACGCTCGCCGTCGGGTGCACCGGCGGGAAGCACCGCTCGGTCGCCGCGGCCCAGGCGCTCACCGCCCGGCTCGCCACGGAGCGGGTCGCCACCTTCGTCGTCCACCGCGACCTGGGCCGCGAGTGACCGGCCCGGTCGTCGCCGCCCTCGGCGGTGGGCACGGCCTCGCGGCCACGCTCACCGCGCTGCGGTACGTCACCGACGAGCTCACCGCGATCGTCACCGTCGCCGACGACGGCGGGTCGAGCGGACGGCTGCGCGAGGAGTTCGGCGTCCTCCCCCCGGGAGACCTGCGGATGGCGCTCGCCGCCCTGTGCAGCGAGACGGAGTGGGGGCACACGTGGCGAGACGTCCTCCAGCACCGGTTCGCCGGCGACGGCACGCTCGGCGGCCACGCGCTCGGCAACCTGCTCATCGTCGCGCTCTGGGAGCTCCACGAGGACCCGGTCGCCGGGCTCGACCTCGTCGGCAGCCTGCTCCAGGCGCGCGGGCGGGTCCTCCCGATGGCCGCCGTCCCGCTCGACATCGAGGCCGAGGTGAGCGGGCTCGACCCGCGGGACCCCGCTGCGCGGGCCGTCGTCCGCGGCCAGTCCGAGGTCGCGATCACCCCCGGGACGGTCGAGGAGGTCCGGCTCGTCCCGTCCGACCCGCCCGCCTACCCGGAGTCGGTCGCCGCCATCCGCAGCGCCGACTGGGTCGTCCTCGGTCCGGGGTCGTGGTTCACCTCGGTGATGACCCACCTCCTCGTCCCCGAGGTCCGTGAGGCCCTCGAGGTCACCCGCGCCCGGCGGCTGCTCGTCCTCAACCTCGACGCCGGCACCGGCGAGACGGCCGGGTTCAGCGCCGAGCGCCACCTCGAGAGCTTCAGCGCCCTGGCTCCACGGCTGCGCCTCGACGCCGTCCTCGCGGACCCCGCCGTGGTCGACGACGAGGCCGCCCTCGTCGAGCGCTGCGAGCGGCTCGGGGCGACCCTCCACGTCCTCCCGGTCGGCCGGCGTGACGTCCCGGGCGTGCACGACCCGCTCCGGTACGCGGCCGCCCTCCGGGACATCCTCACCGCCGGGCGAAGCGCCTCGTGACGCGTGGCAGGATGACCGCCATGGCGATGACGGCGAAGGTGAAGGACGAGCTGAGCAGGCACGCCGTGACCAAGCCGTGCTGCCGCAAGGCCGAGGTCGCGTCGACCCTGCGCTTCGCCGGGGGGCTGCACATCATCGGGGGGCGGATCGTCGTCGAGGCCGAGCTCGACACCGCGAACGCGGCGCGCCGGCTGCGCCGCGAGCTCACCGAGGTCTACGGCCACACCCCGGAGGTGCTCGTCCTCGCGGCGGGCGGCCTGCGCAAGGGCAGCCGGTACGTCGTGCGGGTGGTCCAGGACGGCGAGGCGCTGGCCCGCCAGACCGGCCTCATCGACGCTCGCGGCCGCCCGGTCCGGGGGCTTCCGGCGAAGGTCGTCAGCGGGTCGGTCTGCGACGCCGAGGCCGCCTGGCGGGGCGCCTTCCTCGCCCACGGCTCGCTCACCGAGCCGGGCCGCTCGTCGGCGCTCGAGGTCACCTGTCCCGGACCGGAGGCCGCCCTGGCCCTCGTCGGGGCCGCCCGTCGGCTGGGCATCGCGGCGAAGGCCCGCGAGGTGCGGGGCGTCGACCGGGTCGTCATCCGCGACGGTGACGCGATCGGGGCGATGCTCACCCGCCTCGGCGCCCACGACGCCGTCCTCGCCTGGGAGGAGCGCCGCATCCGCCGCGAGGTGCGCGCCACCGCCAACCGCCTCGCGAACTTCGACGACGCCAACCTGCGCCGCTCCGCGCGCGCCGCCGTCGCCGCCGGCGCCCGGGTCGAGCGGGCCCTGGAGATCCTCGGCGAGGAGGTGCCCGACCACCTCAAGGAGGCCGGCGAGCTCCGGCTCAACCACAAGCAGGCCTCCCTCGAGGAGCTCGGCCAGCTCGCGACCCCCCCGATGACCAAGGACGCCGTCGCCGGCCGGATCCGGCGGTTGCTCGCGATGGCCGACAAGCGGGCCGCCGACGAGGGCATCCCGAACACCGAGGCCGTGCTCACCCCGGACATGCTCGAGGGCTGACGTCGTCTCACGGGACGCCCTGTGTAAGCGGTTACCCGCCCGTACCCCGGACGCCTCGCAGGCCCGTTCGGCGGAGGTCTAGGGTGGATTCCGGACAGGTGCCGCGAGCCGCGCGGCACGCCCCCGAGAGTGGAAGGCAACCCCCGTGACCGTTCGCGTAGGGATCAACGGCTTCGGCCGCATCGGCCGCAACTTCTTCCGTGCGGTGCTGGCCTCCGGCGCCGACGTCGAGGTCGTCGCCGCCAACGACCTCATGGACAACAAGACGATCGCGCACCTGCTCAAGTACGACTCGGTCCTCGGTGTCCTCGCCGAGGACGTCTCGTACACCGAGGACTCCATCACCGTCGGGGACCGGACCGTCACGATCTTCGCCGAGCGCGACCCCGCCGCCATCGGCTGGGGCTCCGTGGGCGCCGACCTCGTCATCGAGTCCACCGGCATCTTCACCGACGCGACGAAGGCCAAGGCCCACCTCGACGGTGGAGCGAAGAAGGTCATCATCTCCGCCCCGGCGAAGAACGAGGACGCGACGTTCGTCATGGGCGTCAACCACGAGGACTACGACCCGGCGAAGCACCACGTCATCTCGAACGCGTCGTGCACGACGAACTGCCTCGCCCCGATGGCCAAGCCGCTCCACGACGAGCTCGGCATCGTCAAGGGCCTGATGACGACGATCCACGCGTACACCTCGGACCAGAACCTCCTCGACGGACCGCACCGCGACCTGCGCCGGGCCCGGGCCGCTGCCCTGTCGATCATCCCGACGAGCACCGGCGCCGCGAAGGCCATCGGCCTCGTCATGCCTGACCTCAAGGGCCGGCTCGACGGCTACGCGCTGCGCGTCCCCACCCCGACCGGCTCGGCGACCGACCTCACCTTCGAGGCCGGCCGGGAGACCTCGGTCGAGGAGGTCAACGCGATCGTCAAGGCCGCGGCCGAGGGCCCGCTCAAGGGCTTCCTGCGCTACACCGAGGACCCGATCGTCTCCGCCGACATCGTCACCGACCCCAGCTCGTGCATCTTCGACTCGGGCCTGACGAAGGTCATCGGCAACCAGGTCAAGGTCGTCGGCTGGTACGACAACGAGTGGGGCTACTCCAACCGCCTCATCGACCTCGTCGCCCTCGTCGGCGCCGGCCTCTGAGCGGGGTCGGCCCCGACCATGGCTGACATCGCCTCGCTGGGCGACCTGCGCGGCAAGCGCGTCCTCGTCCGGTCCGACCTCAACGTGCCCCTCGACGGCACGACGATCACCGACGACGGCCGCATCCGGGCGTCGGTGCCGACGATCTCCCGGCTCGCCGAGGCGGGCGCACGCGTCATCGTGTGCGCCCACCTCGGGCGCCCCAAGGGCGAGCCCGACCCGAAGTACTCCCTGGCGCCGGTCGCCACCCGCCTCGGCGAGCTGCTCGGCCGGCCGGTGACCTTCGCCGCGGACACCGTCGGCGAGAGCGCCCGGGCCGCAGTAGGGGCGATGTCCGACGGTGACGTCGTCCTCCTCGAGAACCTCCGGTTCAACGCCGGCGAGACGGCGAAGACGGAGGAGGACCGCGCGGCGTTCGCCGACGCCCTCGCCTCGTTCGCCGACGCGTACGTCTCCGACGGGTTCGGCGTCGTGCACCGCAAGCAGGCCTCGGTCTACGACGTCGCGACCCGGCTGCCGTCGGCGATGGGCGGGCTCGTCGCCGCCGAGGTCGACGTGCTCCGCCGGCTCACCGAGGACCCCGACCGCCCCTACGTCGTCGTCCTCGGCGGCGCCAAGGTCGCCGACAAGCTCGCGGTCATCGACAACCTCATGGGGACGGCCGACCGCCTCCTCATCGGTGGCGGGATGCTCTTCACCTTCCTCGCCGCCCAGGGCCACGAGATCGGCGACAGCCTCTTCGACGCCGAGAGCGTCGAGGCCTGCCGCGGCTACCTCGAGCGGGCGACCGAGACCGGGGTCGAGATCGTCCTCCCCGTCGACGTCGTCGTCGGGAAGGGGTTCTCCGCCGACACCGAGACCGACGTCGTCGCCGCCGACGCCATCCCCGCCGGGACCATGGGGCTCGACATCGGTCCGCGCTCCGCCGAGCTCTACGCCGCGAAGCTCGCCGACGCGCGCACCGTCTTCTGGAACGGCCCGATGGGCGCGTTCGAGATGGCGCCGTTCGCCGCCGGCACGAAGGCCCTGGCCGAGGCGCTCGTCGACGCCACGTCGCGCGGCGCGCTGACCGTCGTCGGTGGCGGCGACTCCGCGGCCGCCGTGCGCCAGCTCGGCTTCGCCGACGACCAGTTCGGGCACATCTCCACCGGTGGTGGCGCCTCCCTCGAGTACCTCGAGGGCAAGGAGCTCCCCGGCATCGCCATCCTCTCGTCCTGACCACCGTCCCCAGGAGGACACCCATGGCCTCGGGCCGCACCCCCCTCATGGCGGGGAACTGGAAGATGAACCTGGACCACCTCCAGGCCACCCACCTCGTGCAGAAGCTCGACTGGACCCTCAAGGACGGCAAGCACGACTTCGGTGCGGTCGAGGTCGCGGTCCTGCCGCCCTTCACCGACATCCGCAGCGTGCAGACCCTCATCGACGGGGACCGGCTCGAGCTCAAGCACGGCGCCCAGGACCTCTCGGTCCACGACTCCGGGGCGTACACGGGCGAGGTGAGCGGGGCCTTCCTCGCCAAGCTCGGCTGCACGTACGTCGTCGTCGGCCACAGCGAACGTCGCGAGTACCACGGTGAGGGCGACGACGTCGTCAATGCCAAGGTCAAGGCGGCGTTCCGCCACGGCCTGACGCCGATCTTCTGCTGCGGTGAGGGGCTCGAGGTCCGCCAGGCCGGCACCCACGTCGAGCACGTGCTCGCCCAGGTCGAGGCCGGCCTCGACGGCGTCACCGTCGACCAGGCGCGCACCCTCGTCGTCGCCTACGAGCCCATCTGGGCCATCGGCACCGGCGAGGTCGCGACCCCCGAGGACGCGCAGGAGGTGTGTGCGGCGATCCGCACCAAGCTCGCGGAGCTCTACGGCGGAGACGTCGCGGACGGCATCCGCGTCCTCTACGGCGGCTCGGTGAAGTCCGGGAACGTCGCCGCGATCATGGCCCAGGAGGACGTGGACGGCGCCCTCGTCGGCGGCGCGTCGATCGACCCCGGCGAGTTCGCGGCGATCTGTCGGTTCCGTGACCACCTGACGACGGGCTGACCGGCCGCAGGCAGCGCGCGACCCGGACCTGCGGACCGGCGAGCGGGCCAGCGGTTATCCTTGTCCGGTTGTCCCCGACCCCCCACCCGAAGGACCCCCCGTGGACGCGGTTCGCATCGGCCTCCAGGTCATCCTGGTGCTCGGAGGCCTGTTCCTCACCCTCCTCATCCTCCTGCACAAGGGGAAGGGCGGTGGCCTCTCGGACATGTTCGGTGGCGGGATGTCGAGCTCGCTCGGCGGCTCGTCGGTCGCCGAGCGCAACCTCGACCGGATCACCGTCGGGGTGGCACTCATCTGGTTCACCAGCGTCGTCGGCCTCGGCGTCCTCGAGCGCTTCGCCTGAGAAAGGGAGTCGTCGTGGCTGGAGGAAATGCGATCCGTGGCTCGCGCGTCGGTGCGGGCCCCATGGGCGAGGCCGAGCGCGGCGAGGCCGCTCCCCGGACCTTCGTCTCGTTCTGGTGCTCGAACGGGCACGAGACGCGGCCGAGCTTCGCGCAGGAGCCGGGGCTGGCCCTGCCCGAGCAGTGGGACTGCCCTCGGTGCGGCTTTCCCGCAGGGCGCGACCGGGACAACCCGCCCGCCCCACCGAAGGTCGAGCCGTACAAGACCCATCTCGCCTACGTCAAGGAGCGCCGGTCCGACGAGGACGGCGCGGCCATCCTCGAGGAGGCCCTGGAGACCCTGCGGGAGCGCGGCCTCATCCAGTGACCCCGGTCAGCGGGAGCCGGCTCGTGCGAGGTGCTCGACGACCCCGGTGAGCCAGCCCCGTTCGCGCTGCATCCAGCGGACCGCGACGAGCGTGCTGACGACGACCGGTACCGGCCGCCGGGGCGGCTCCACGGCGAGGTCGGTCCCGAACGGGTCGGTGGTGACGACCCAGCGGTAGCCGCGGGTCACGAGGTGGTCCCCGACGGCCGTCGCGAGGACCGTGACCGCCTCGGCGGCGGCCCCCTCCTCCCCGGCCTCGTCGAGCGCCCGCTCGTACGCCGAGGCGATGCTCGCGAGGTCCGCGGGATCGATGGCGTGGGCCGCGTAGTGCGCCCGGGCGGCGTCGAGGACGGACTCCTCGTCAGCGGTCGGCCGACGGCTCGTGATGGTGTCGACCGGTTCGGTCGCCTCCAGCGGCGCGGTCCCACCGGAGGGCTCGGATCCTGACGAGGTCGCCTCCTCGTTCTCGCGGCCGCGCCAGCGGTCGAGCAGGCCCACCGTGCTCAGCCGCCCAGGTCGCTCGCCGCGTCGCGGTCGACGAGCCACAGGGTGTTGTCCTCGCCGTGGACGTGGGCGGCGGGTGTCTCGGCGAACGGGGAGCCCTGGACCCCCCGGCGCACCGCGTCGGCCTTGTCGGCGCCGCTGACGAGGAACCACACGTCGCGGGAGCGCTCGAGGCACTCCCGGGTCAGGGACACCCGGTCGGGCGGCGGCTTGGGGGAGTCGTGGACCGCGACGGCGAGGGTGCCCGTCGTGTCGGCCGCGGGGTGGTGCGGGAAGAGCGAGGCGACATGGCCGTCGGGGCCGACACCGAGGACCATGACGTCGAACGCGCCGGCTCCGGACTCGCGCAGCCTCCGCGCGTACTCGGCGGCGGCCTCCTCCGCGGAGCCGGTGGCGTCCGGGCCGGGAACCCGGTGCACGTGCGCCGGGTCGAGTCCGAGGGTGCCCAGGCCCGCCTCGTCGTTCTGGGTGTCGTTGCGGTCCGGGTCCCCCGCGGGGAGGTAGCGCTCGTCGCCCCACCACACGTGGACCCGCGCCCAGTCGACCGCGGCCCGGGACGGCGCGGCGGCGAGCGAGCGGACGATCTCGGAGCCCATCGAGCCGCCCGTCATCGACACGTGCGCGGTGTCGCGCACGGCGAGCACGTCGACGAGCGCGACGACGAGCCGGGCGGCCGCGGCGTCGGCGAGCGACTGCCGGGTGGGATGGACGAGGACCCTCGTGGTCGACGTGGTCATGAGCGGCGCTCCTTCACCTCGGCGAGTCGGGTGGCCGACGCGGCCTTGACGGCCTCGGTGTCGGCGGCATCCTCCGGCAAGTCCCGCTCCTCGACCATCCGGCTGCTGCCCGCAGCCCGGGCGGCCCGGCGGAGCCGTTTCGTCGTGCGCTCGGCCTCCGCCGGTGACGGCGCCTCACCGGCCTGGACGACCTCGCGGGCCGTGCGGCGCAGCGTCCGCACCTTCGGCAGGCCCCGCACGAGGGCGTCCTCGTACACCTCGTCGGGGTCGAGGCGGCGCAGCTCGTCCGCGAGGCACTCGGCGTCGGAGCGGTGCGGCAGTGCCAGGGTCCGGTCGGGCTGGCCCTGCTGGCGCAGCAGCGCCGTCTCGTCGTCGCGGGGCCGGACGAGGTCGATGGCCCCGTTCGCGCGCTCGAGCCGCACCGAGATGATGCCGCTCCCGGCCCGCGAGCGGGCGAGCGACACCGGGCAGCGCAGCCGCACCGCGAGCCAGCCCGCGAGCAGCTCGCCGGAGGGGGAGTCCTCGGCCGCGACGACCGTCGCCTCGGTCACGGGCTCGTACGGCGGCTGGTCCAGCGCGGCCGCGAGCAGGCCCCGCCACAGGGTGACCCGCGACCACGCGAGGTCGGAGTCGCCGTCGGCGTAGCAGCCGCTGAGCCGGCGCAGCGCCGACCGGGGCGGCCCCGGCGTGCGGGCCGCATCGGTGACCCGGCGCTGGGCCATCGACCCGACCGGGTCCTCCGAGGGAGCCTTGGGGCCACCCGTCGGCCACCAGACGACGATGGGGGAGTCGGCGAGGAGGAGCGGGGTGACGACGGAGCGGCCGTGCGCGGCGAGCGGCCCGTAGAGGCGCAGCACGACGACCTCGGAGGCGCCGGCGTCACCGCCGACCCGGATCTGGCCGTCGAGCCGGACGCTGCCGCGCCGGTTGCCGGCGACGACGACGATGATGCGGCACGGGTGCTGGCGGCTCGCGTCGTTGGCGACCCGGATGGCGTCCTCGGCGTCCGGCTCGTCGACGACGACGACGAGGGTGAGGACGCGGGAGAGGGCCATCGCGCCGGTGTCCGCGCGGAGCGCGACGAGCCGCTTGCTCACCGCGGCCGTCGTCGTGTCGGGCAGGTCGACAATCACCGGGGTCCCCGATCAGTACCGGAGCGAGGGACGAGCGGAGGACTGGTTGGGGTGGTGGTCACGGGAGCCTCCACTCGCGGCCGTCCCGACGCATCAGCTCGTCGGCGGACTCGGGGCCCCACCCGCCGGCCGGGTACTGCTGCGGCCGGGTTCCCTTGCTCGCCCAGAACCGCTCGACCGGGTCGAGGATGCGCCAGGACAGCTCGACCTCCTCATGGCGGGGGAAGAGTGGCGGCTCGCCGAGGAGCATGTCGAGGATGAGGCGCTCGTAGGCCTCCGGGGAGGACTCGGTGAAGGCCCGGCCGTAGCCGAAGTCCATCGTGACGTCGCGGACCTCCATCTGCGCCCCGGGGACCTTGGCCCCGAAGCGGATGGTGACCCCCTCGTCCGGCTGGACCCGCACGACGACCGCGTTCTGGCCGAGCTCCTCGGTGGCGGTGTGCTTGAAGGGCAGGTGGGGGGCCTTTGTGAAGACCACGGCGATCTCGGTGACCCGCTTACCGAGCCGCTTCCCGGTCCGGAGGTAGAAGGGGACGCCGGCCCAGCGGCGGGTGTCGATGTCGAGCCGCATCGCCGCGTAGGTCTCGGTGCACGAGCCGTCGGCGACGCCGTCCTCCTCGAGGTACCCGGCGACCTCCTCACCGCCCTGCCAGCCGCGGGCGTACTGGCCGCGTGCGGTCCCCTTCGAGAGGTCGCTCGGCAGGCGGACGGCCGAGAGCACCTTCTCCTTCTCCAGGCGCAGCCCCTGGGCGTCGAAGGAGACCGGTTCCTCCATCGCGGTGAGGGCCATGAGCTGGAGGAGGTGGTTCTGGATGACGTCGCGCGCCGCCCCGATGCCGTCGTAGTAGCCCGCGCGACCGCCGATGCCGATGTCCTCGGCCATCGTGATCTGGACGTGGTCGACGTAGTTGGAGTTCCAGACCGGCTCGAACATCTGGTTCGCGAAGCGCAGGGCGAGGAGGTTCTGGACCGTCTCCTTGCCGAGGTAGTGGTCGATCCGGAAGACGCTGTCGGCGGGGAAGACGTTCTCGACGATGGCGTTGAGCTCGCGCGCCGACTCGAGGTCGTGGCCGAAGGGCTTCTCGATGACGACGCGGCGCCACGAGCCCTGCTTCGGCGTCGAGAGGCCGGAGCGCTCGAGCTGCTGGCAGACGGTGGCGAAGAACGCCGGCGGGATGGAGAGGTAGAACGCGTGGTTGCCGCCGGTCCCGCGCTGCTCGTCGAGCTCGGCCACCGTCTCGGCGAGCAGGTCGAAGGCCCGCTCGTCGTCGAACGTGCCGGGGACGAACCGGACGCCCTCGGCGAGCGAGCGCCACACCTCCTCCCGGAACGGGGTGCGGGCCCCCTCCTTGACCGCCTCGTACACGATCTTGCCGAAGTCCTGGTCCGCCCAGTCCCGCCGGGCGAAGCCCACGAGGGAGAAGCCGGGGGGCAGCAGCCCGCGGTTGGCGAGGTCGTAGATCGCCGGCATGAGCTTCTTGCGGGCGAGGTCGCCGGTCACGCCGAAGAGGACCATGGAGCACGGCCCGGCGATGCGGGGGAGCCGCTTGTCGCGGGGGTCGCGCAGGGGGTTGGACCGTGCGGTGACCCGGGCCGGGCTCACACAGCCCCCCGGCCGAGCGCGGCCCGGACACGCGCCAACCCGGCGTCGTGGTCGGTGAGGTGGAGGCGCAGGACGGGCCGGCCGTGGTCGGCGAGCACCGCCGCGTCACCTCCCGCCTGGGCGGCGATGAACTGGCCGAAGGTGAAGTCGCGGCCGGGCACCGCAAGGTCCTCGGCCGGCGCCGCCGTGACCTGGACGTACACCCCGGTCGGGGGACCGCCCTTGTGGTACTGCCCGGTCGAGTGGAGGAACCGGGGGCCCCACCCGAAGGTCGCGGGGCGGCCGGTGCGGTCGAAGAGGTCGCGCGCGACGTGCTCGAGCTCGGCGTCGGCCTCGCGGTCGAGGTAGGCCATGACGGCGACGTAGCCGCGCTCGGGGTCGAGGGTCCCGAGGAGCGCGTCGACCGCGCCGTCGAGCGTCGTGGCGTCGGCCAGCCAGTCGCCCCCGAGCGCTCGCACCTCGACAGGTCCGTCGGTGAAGGCGGGGGCGTCGCCCTCGTCGATGCCCCGCTCGAGCAGGTCGCGAGCCGCGGACTTGGCGCTCTCGACGTCGGGCTGGTCGAAGGGGTTGATGCCGAGCAGCCGCCCGGCGACGGCCGTCGCCGCCTCCCAGAGGAGGAACTGGGCCCCGAGCGGTCCGGCGACCGTGACCACCGAGTCGCCCCCGCCGGCCGGGTCCTCGTCGGCGTCGGACGAGACGAGGCGGACGACGGTGCCGTCGGCGTAGAGGTGCGCCGGCGCGGTGCCGATCGCGACGACCGGGAGCAGGCCGGTGCCCTCCTTGCCGGTGGACTCGGCGACGAGCTGCTCGGCCCAGGCGGGGAACCCCAGGTTCTCCGTCCCGTCGTCGACGAGGACGAGCTTGTCGCGCAGCGGCCGGGTCCCGGCCATCGCCGCCCCCAGGCGCAGCGCCGGGTTGGCGTCGTCGTCGGCGGCGAGGAGGTCGGCGACCGCCTCGGCGTCGTCGAGGAGGGCCTCGATGTCGGCGCCGGCGAGGCCGCTCGGGACCAGGCCGAACGCCGTGAGTGCCGAGTAGCGTCCTCCGACACCGGGGTCCGCGTTCACCACCCGGAACCCGGCGCCCCGCGCCTGCTCGTCGAGCGGGCTCCCGGGGTCGGTGACGACGACCATCCGCTCGGTGGGGTCCAGGCCGGCGTCGCGGAAGGCCTGCTCGAAGGCACGGCGCTGGCTGTCGGTCTCGACGGTGGAGCCGGACTTGCTCGAGACGACGACGACGGTGCGGTCGAGGTCGGTGAGCGCCTTCCGGACGACGTCGGGGTCCGAGGAGTCGAGGACGACGATCGGCACGCCGGCGGTCGCGCAGATCACCTCGGGGGCGAGCGAGGACCCGCCCATACCGCAGAGCACGACCCGGTCGTAGCCGACCTCCTCGAGCGCGCCGCGGAGCGCGGCCACCTCGCCGACGAGCGGGCGCGAGGTGCGGGGGAGGCCGGTCCAGGCGAGCCGCTTGCCGGCCTCGTCCTCGGCCGCCGCGCCCCAGAGGGTGTGGTCGCCGGCGAAGAGCCGGCTCGCGAAGCGCTCGGCGACGAGGGCGGGGACGTGCTCCGTCACCGCATCGGCGGCGGCCCCGGTGGCCGCGACGTCGAGGGCGCTCACGCGGTGGCCTTCTCGAGCTCGCGGGCGACGCCACCGATGAGGTCCGTCCAGGACTTCTCGAACTTGTCGACGCCCTCGCGCTCGAGGAGGGCGACGACGTCGGCGTAGGAGACACCGAGCCGCTCGAGCGCGTCGAGCACCTCGGTCGCGTCGTCGTAGTTCGGCCGGACCGTGTCGCCGCGGATCTCACCGTGGTCGGCGACGGCGTCGAGCGTCTTCTCGGGCATCGTGTTCACGGTGTCGGGCGCGACGAGCTCGATGACGTACATCGTGTCGGGGTAGGCCGGGTCTTTGACGCCGGTCGAGGCCCACAGCGGGCGCTGCGGGTGGGCGCCGGCGGCGGCGAGGGAGGCCCACCGAGGGGTCGACGTGACCTCCTCGAAGGCCTGGTAGGCGAGGCGGGCGTTGGCGATGCCGGCGCGGCCCCGCAGCGCGAGGGCCTCCTCCGAGCCAATGGCGTCGAGCCGCTTGTCGACCTCGGTGTCGACCCGGGAGACGAAGAACGACGCGACCGAGCGGATGCCGGCGAGGTCGCGGCCCTGCTCGCGTGCCTGCTCGAGCCCGGTGAGGAAGGCGTTCATCACCGCCCGGTACCGGTCGAGGGAGAAGATCAGCGTCACGTTGACCGAGATCCCCTCGGCGACGACCCGGGTGATCGCGGGCAGGCCCTCGATCGTCGCCGGGATCTTGACGAGGAGGTTGGGCCGGTCGACCGCGGCGGCCAGGGCCCGCGCCTCGGCGACGGTGCGCTCGGTGTCGTGGGCGAGCCGCGGGTCGACCTCGATCGAGACCCGGCCGTCCTGCCCACCGGTCGCCCGGTGGACCGGGAGGAGGATGTCGCAGGCGTCCCGGACGTCGCGGGTCGTCAGGGCGAAGACGGCCTCGTCGAGGCTCGTGCCGGCCGCGGCCAGCTCGTCGACCTGTTCGTCGTAGGCGTGCCCCTCGGAGAGGGCGGCCTGGAAGATCGTCGGGTTCGTCGTCACGCCGACGACGCCTCGGGTGTCGACGAGCTCCTGGAGGTTCCCGGAGCGGATCCGGTCGCGCGACAGGTCGTCGAGCCAGACCGAGACGCCGTTGGCGGCGAGGTCCTGCAGTGCCTTCGTGGTCATCGTGCTCTCACTTCCTCGCGGAGGCCGCGGTCTTGCGGCTCGGCGCGTTGGTGGTGCCGACGTCGGTGCCGCTGTCCCTCCGGGACCGCGGCGCGGTGTCCGTCACGGCGGGGACGCCGTGGGTGGTGCGGGCTGCCTTGAGCGAGTCCCGGGCGGCCTTGGCGACCGCCTCGGGCGTGAACCCGAACTCGCGGAACAGGGTCGCGCCGTCCGCCGAGGCCCCGAAGTGCTCGAGACTCACGCAGCGGCCGGAGTCGCCGACGATGTCGTGCCACCCCATGGCGACGCCCGCCTCCACGCTGACGCGGGCCCGCACCGCCGGGGGCAGCACCTTGTCCTGGTAGGAGCGCGGCTGGTCCTCGAACCATTCCCGGCAGGGCATCGAGACGACGCGGGTGCGCGTCCCGGCCTTCTCGAGCCGCGCGCGTGCCTCGAGGGCGAGGGAGACCTCGGAGCCGGTGGCGACGAGGATGACCTCGGGCGCCTCGGTGCCGTCCCGGCCGCCGTCGACGAGGACGTAGGCGCCCTTGCGGACGCCGCTCGCC
>DASSQJ010000192.1:0-6295 GCA_035702545.1 Phycicoccus sp. | reverse complement strand
GCCACTCGATCGGGCCGGCGACGCTGGAGTCGGTGACCCGCGTGCTGGACCAGTCGCACTCGCCGGCGCAGGTGCTCGAGGACGTCGTCTGGCGCCACCGCAACCTGCGCGTCGCCCCCAAGTCGGTCAACCAGAAGCGCTACGTGGACGCCATCCGGCGCGCGACGGTCACGTTCGGCGTCGGGCCGGCGGGCACGGGCAAGACGTTCCTGGCCATCGCCATGGCCACCGCGGCGCTCTCCCGGCGCGAGGTCAACCGCATCATCCTCACGCGCCCCGCCGTGGAGGCGGGCGAGCGGCTCGGCTTCCTGCCCGGCGACCTGATGGCGAAGGTCGATCCGTACCTGCGCCCGCTGTTCGACGCGATGCACGACATGATGGACGCCGAGCGCGTGGCCTCGCACCTGGAGAAGGGCGTCATCGAGGTCGCGCCGCTGGCGTTCATGCGCGGACGTACGCTGAACAGCGCGTTCGTCATCCTCGACGAGGCGCAGAACACGACGCCCGAGCAGATGAAGATGTTCCTCACCCGGCTCGGCTTCGGCTCGAAGATGGTCGTCACCGGGGACGTCACCCAGGTCGACCTGCCCGGCGGCAACCAGAGCGGCCTGCGGGTCGTCCGCGACATCCTCACCGGCCTCGAGGACGTCCACTTCTGCGAGCTCACCGCCTTCGACGTCGTCCGGCACCGGCTCGTCGGCCAGATCGTCGACGCCTACGGCAAGTGGGACGCCACCCAGCAGCGCCAGCAGACCCGCGCCGCCCGCGACGCCCACGAGCGCCGGCCCCGGACACGACGCGACGAGCAGGAACGGCCGGGGACGTGAGCATCGACGTCCTCAACGAGACCGAGTACGACGTCGACGCGCTCGAGCTCGTCGCGTGCGCCCGCTACGTCCTGGGCCAGATGAAGGTGCACCCGCAGGCCGACCTCTGCCTCCGGCTCGTCGACGAGCCCGCGATGGAGACCCTCCACGTCCAGTGGATGGACCTGCCCGGGCCGACGGATGTCATGAGCTTCCCCATGGACGAGCTGCGCCCCGGCCGGGACGGCGTGGAGCCCCAGGAGGGTGTCCTCGGCGACATCGTCCTGTGCCCGAGCGTGGCGGCGAGGCAGGCCCGCGACGCCGGCCACGCGACCGAGGAGGAGCTCCTCCTCCTCACCACCCACGGCATCCTCCACCTCCTCGGCTACGACCACGCCGAGCCCGAGGACGAGAAGGAGATGTTCGAGCTCCAGCGTCAGCTCCTCCTCACCTTCCTCGCGACCCGCGGGCGCCCGGGCGCCTGAGCCGACGGAGCATCCATGACCGGGCTCGTCGTCGCGGCCGTCCTCGCCATCGTCGTCGCCTTCGTCATCTCGATGGCGGAGTCGGCCTTCCAGCGGATGTCCCGCGTCCGGGCGGAGGAGCTGCTCGACGAGGGCCGAGCCGGCGCCACCGCCCTCGTGCGCGTCGTCGGCGACACCGCTGCGTACCTCTCGGTCCTCTCCTTCGTCCGGGTCATCGCCGAGTCCACGGCCGCGGTCATGGTCACCCTCGCCGCCGTCGTCCTCGTCGAGGGGACGTGGCAGCCGTTCCTCGTCGCCATCGGGGTCATGGCGCTCATCTCGTTCGCCGTGGTGGGCGTCTCCCCGGGAACGCTGGGCCGCCAGCACGTCGTCGCCGTCTCGCTCGTCGCGGCACCCGTGACCATCTGGCTGCGCCGCATCCTCGGCCCGTTCTCCCGGCTGCTCGTCGCGCTGACCAACGCGGTCACGCCCGGGAAGGGTTTCCGCGACGGCCCGTTCGAGAGCGAGTCCGAGCTGCGCGACCTCGTCGACGTCGCCCGCGAGAACCGCCTCATCGAGGCCGGGGAGCGGGAGATGATCCACTCGGTCTTCGAGCTCGGCGACACCCTGACCCGCGAGGTGATGGTCCCCCGGACCGACATGGTCGCGATCGACGACGACCGGGTGAACCGGCAGGCGATGAGCCTGTTCCTGCGCTCGGGGTTCTCCCGGATCCCCGTCGTGGGGGAGAGCCTCGACGACGTCGTCGGGGTCCTCTACCTCAAGGACGTCATGCGCCGCCTCAACGCCGACCCGGAGTCCGGGTCCCACCCGGTGACCGAGCTGATGCGCCCGCCCCGGTTCGTCCCCGAGAGCAAGCCCGTCGACGACCTGCTCCGTGAGATGCAGCTCGAGCAGACCCACCTGGCCGTCGTCGTCGACGAGTACGGCGGGACAGCCGGCATCGTCACCATCGAGGACATCCTCGAGGAGATCGTCGGCGAGATCACCGACGAGTACGACCGCGAGGCCCCTGAGGTCGAGGACCTGGGCGACGGGCGGTTCCGCGTCGCGGCGACCATGCACGTCGACGACCTCGCCGAGCTCCTCGACGTCGACCTCGAGGAGGACGAGGTCGACACCGTCGGCGGCCTCATCGGCAAGACGATCGGCAAGGTGCCGATCCTCGGCTCGACGTGCGAGGTGGCCGGCCTCCGGCTCACCGCGGAGCGGATGTCGGGCCGCCGGCACCGGATCGCCACGGTCGTCGTCGAGCGAGCGGCCGCCCCGGCCCTCGAGGAGCAGCGGATGGAGGAGCGCGCCGGATGACCGAGGACGAGCAGTACGTGGCGGGGTTCGCCTGCTTCGTCGGCCGGCCCAACGCGGGCAAGTCGACGCTGACCAACGCCCTGGTCGGGCAGAAGGTGGCGATCACGTCGAGCAAGCCGCAGACGACGCGGCACACCATCCGCGGCATCGTGACGACCGAGCACAGCCAGCTGGTGCTCGTCGACACGCCGGGCCTGCACAAGCCGCGGACGCTGCTCGGGGAGCGGCTCAACGACCTCGTGCGCGAGACCCTCCTCGAGGTCGACGTCATCGGCTTCTGCCTCCCCGCCGACCAGCGCATCGGCCCCGGGGACCAGTTCATCGCCCGTGAGCTCGCCGAGGTGGTGCAGCGGAGGCGGACACCCGTCGTGGCCATCGCGACGAAGTCCGACACTGTCGACCGGGGCCGGCTGGCCGAGCACCTCATCGCCATCGACCAGCTCGGTGACTGGGCCGAGATCGTCCCGTGCTCCGCGACGCGAGGTGACCAGGTCGAGGAGGTCGGGGCGGTCCTCTCCTCGCACCTGCCGCCGTCTCCGGGACCGCTCTACCCCGACGGGGTCCTCACCGACGAGCCGGAGGCGGTGATGATCGCCGAGCTGGTCCGCGAGGCGGCGCTCGAGGGGGTCCGCGACGAGCTCCCGCACAGCCTCGCCGTGGTGGTGGAGGAGATGGTGCCGCGGGAGGACCGTCCGGAGGACGACCCGCTCCTCGACGTGCGGGTCAACGTCTTCGTCGAGCGGGACAGCCAGAAGGCCATCGTCATCGGGCGGGGCGGGAGCCGGCTGCGGGAGGTCGGGACCACCGCGCGGCGCGGCATCGAGGCCCTGCTGGGGCAGCGCGTGCACCTCGACCTCCACGTCAAGGTGGCCAAGGACTGGCAGCGCGACCCCAAGCAGCTCCAACGGCTGGGTTTCTGAGCCGGTAGCGGCGCTCCCCGCACGGGCCTCAGTAGGCCCCGCCGACGACGAGGGCGATGGCGTGCGCCCGCCCCCGGGCCCCGAGCCGCCGGACGATCTCGGCCACCTCCGCCGAGACGGTTCGCTCGGAGACGTGCAGGGCGCGGGCGATCTCGCGGTCGCTCGCCCCGTCGGCGAGGAGGAAGCCGATGTCGACCATCCGCCGCGTGAACGGAGGGTCCTCGCCGGGCGGGATGGCGGGGTGCGCCGCCTGCCACGTCGTCTCGAAGCAGCGGACGGCCGCCGCGAGGACGGCTCCGCTGGTGCTCGACCACACCTCACCGGTCCGGGGGTGACCGAGGGGGGCCCCGACGAAGACGACCTTGTGGTCGAGGAGGAGCATCGGCGCGACGACCGGCCCCACCCGGGCGTACGGGTGGTGGTGGCTCGCGAGCATGGGCAGCCGGAGCAGGCTCGGCGCGGTCGTGAGGTAGCGCTGCTCCAGGCCCCTTCGGCGGCGGTCGGCGAAGGCCCGGGCACCGCGCACCTCGCTCCACGTCGGCAGGTGGGTCATGTGCCAGATGCTGTGCCTGACGTCGTCGGCCGTCTCGCGGCTGTCCTCGCTGAGGAGCACCTCGACCGTGCCCGAGGGTGTCATCCGGGGGTCACCGGAGAGGGCGAGCCCCTGGACCCACCGGAAGAAGGCGCGGGGATCCTCGCCCCCCGCGAGGTCCTCACCGGGCTCGACGGTCACCGGCCCGCCCCGACGAGCAGGGCGATGGCGTGCCCCCGGCTGCGGGCGCCGACCCAGCGGACGACGGTCCGCACCTCACCCGAGACGGTGCGCTCGCTGACGCCGAGCTCGGCGGCGATCTCCTTGTCGGTGGCCCCGTCGACGAGGAGGAAGGCGACGTCGCGGGTGCGGTCGGGCAGGGGTGGCAGGCCCCCCACGTCCTCGGCCGGGACCGCGGCCTCCCAGACGGCGAGGTAGGCCGCCTCGGCGCGTGCGACGAGGCCCGGGTCGACGGTGCGCCACAGGGTGTGCGCGAGGGGGGTCCCCAGCGGGCCGGAGAGGAAGGCGAGGGTGTCGAGGAGGAGGAGGGGCTTCGGGACGGCGCCGACGCGCAGCGACGGCTGGATCGTGGTGAGCAGCGGGAACTGGTCCAGCTGGTCGGCGGGCACGACGAGCCGCAGCTCGGCTCCCTGGGCGCGGCTCCGGTCGTTGAGCGGCAGGCCCTCCCGGTTGGCCCGCGGGGAGATCCGGTTCTGCATGTTCCAGACGCGCCGGTGGGGAGCGGCGGCGGCCTCGCGGAAGTGGGTGGTGGCGTCGGTGTGGCTGCCGAGGAGCTCGAGCCGGGGGTCGGCCGCGAGCATGAGGGTGGAGACGTCGTCGAAGAACGCCACCACGTCCACCGGCGTCCTCTCGGGCCCCGCCACCTCGTCGGCTCCCTCCTGTGGCTGCGAGTTCTCGCAGGACGGCTGGCGCTCGCACCGGCCGTCACCTCACAGTACTGGTGCAGCGACTCGCCGGGGCCCCGCGGGTTGTTGCGATGGGTCACGTCGTCCGGGCGGGGAGAGCGGACGTGGCCGGGCGCGTCTCAGGGGTGGTGCGCGCCCGGCCACGTCGCCGATGAGCGCCCACCGCTGCCCCCCTGACCGGATGCTGAGCCGCGCGTCCGCCATCCGGGCGCCTCCCTAGACTGGTCCACATGCGAGTCGGAGTCTTCGGAGCCACCGGGCAGGTCGGCGGCGTCATGCGCACCCTGCTCCACGAACGCAATGTGCCGGTCGAGCAGGTCCGGTACTTCGCGTCCGCCCGGTCAGCGGGGGCGAACCTGCCGTGGGGTGACACCGAGGTCGTCGTCGAGGACACCGCGACGGCGGACTTCTCCGGGCTCGACGTCGCCCTGTTCTCCGCCGGCGGCGCGACGAGCACCGAGTGGGCGCCGCGGGTCGCCGAGTCCGGCGCGATCGTCGTCGACAACTCCAGCGCCTGGCGCAAGGACCCCGAGGTGCCCCTCGTCGTCTCCGAGGTCAACCCCGACGACCTCGACGACATCCCCAAGGGCATCGTCGCGAACCCGAACTGCACGACGATGGCCGCGATGCCGGTGCTCAAGCCGCTCCACGACCTCGCCGGGCTGGTCCGCCTCCACGTCAGCAGCTACCAGGCCGTCTCCGGATCCGGCGGGAAGGGCCTCACCGAGCTCGACGGCCAGCTCCGCGGCGGCTACGCCTCGGGTGACCCCAAGGAGCTCGCCCTCGACGGCTCCTCGCTCTCCCTGCCCGACCCGCAGGTCTACGCCGTCCCCATCGGCTTCAACGTCGTGCCGCTCGCCGGTTCCATCGTCGACGACGGCACCCTCGAGACCGACGAGGAGCAGAAGCTGCGCAACGAGTCGCGCAAGATCCTCCACCTCCCCGAGCTGCGGGTGTCCGGGACGTGCGTGCGGGTGCCCGTCTTCACCGGCCACAGCCTCGCCATCCACGCCGAGTTCGAGCGCGACATCAGCCCGGAGGACGCCGTGGGCGCGCTGGCCCAGGCGCCGGGGGTCGTCGTGACGAACGTGCCGAACCCTCTCCAGGCGGCGGGGCGCGACGAGGTCTTCGTCGGCCGGGTCCGCCGCGACCAGGCCGCGCCGGAGGGGAAGGGGCTCAACCTCTTCGTCGTCGGCGACAACCTCCGCAAGGGCGCGGCGCTCAACGCGGTCCAGATCGTCGAGGAGCTGCTCAAGCGCCGCTGACTGTCCGGGTCGAGGTGCGGGCGCGCGGAAAGCCGCGCGGGATCACCTCGACC
>DASSQJ010000191.1:0-9604 GCA_035702545.1 Phycicoccus sp. | reverse complement strand
CGGGGCGCTCCCGCCGAGCGCGCGCGCCGAGGCCGGCAAGCGCGTCGGCGAGGCGCGCGGCACCGTCGCCCGGGCCTTCACCGCCCGCGAGGCCGAGCTCGAGGCCGAGCGCGACGCCCGCATCCTCGTCGACGAGGCCGTCGACGTCACCCTGCCGGGTGGCCGGCGTCCGCTCGGTCGCCGCCACCCCACGGAGCTGATGTCCGAGCGGATCGCCGACCTGTTCGTCGGCATGGGCTGGGAGATCGCCGAGGGGCCCGAGGTCGAGGCCGAGTGGTTCAACTTCGACGCGCTGAACTTCGACGCCGACCACCCGGCGCGGCAGATGCAGGACACCTTCTACGTCGAGCCGCCGGACGGTGGGCTCATCCTGCGCACGCACACCTCGCCGGTCCAGGCCCGCACGCTCCTCGAGCGCGGGGTGCCCGTCTACGTCGCCGCGATCGGCCGGGTGTTCCGCACCGACGAGCTCGACGCCACGCACATGCCGGCGTTCCACCAGGTCGAGGGCCTGGCCGTCGACGAGGGCATCACGATGGCCCACCTCAAGGGCACCCTCGACCGGCTCGCCACGGAGCTGTTCGGCGAGGGCATCACCACCCGGCTGCGCCCGTCGTTCTTCCCGTTCACCGAGCCGAGCGCGGAGATGGACCTGCGCTGCTTCGTCTGCCGGGGGACCGACCCGGACTGTCGCACGTGCAAGGGCACCGGCTGGATCGAGTGGGGTGGCTGCGGGATGGTCAACCGCAACGTCCTCACCGCCTGCGGCGTCGACCCCGACCGCTACACCGGGTTCGCCTTCGGGATGGGCATCGACCGGGCCCTGCAGTTCCGGACCGGCGCCTCCGACATGCGCGACATGATCGAGGGCGACGTGCGCTTCGACGCCCAGTTCGGGATGGAGATCTGATGCGGGTTCCCGTCGACTGGCTGCGCGAGTACGTGGCCGTCCCCGAGGACGCCACCGGTGCCGACATCGCGGCGTCCCTCGTCGCCGTCGGCCTCGAGGAGGAGGGCCTGCACGGTGGCGGGGTCACCGGTCCGCTCGTCGTCGGCCGGGTCCTCACCAAGGAGCCCGAGCCGCAGCGCAACGGCAAGACGATCAACTGGTGCACCGTCGACGTCGGGGCGGCCAACGGCACCGGTGAGCCGCAGGGCATCGTCTGCGGGGCCCACAACTTCGAGGCGGGCGACCTCGTCCCGGTGATCCTCCCCGGAGGGGTGCTGCCGACCCCCCACGGGCCGATGCAGGTGGGTGCCCGCAAGACCTACGGCCACGTGTCGGCCGGGATGATCTGCTCCGAGCGCGAGCTGGGCCTCGGCGACGACCACGACGGCATCATCGTGCTCACGCGGCGCTTCGCCGACGACGAGGAGACCCTCGCGCGCCTCGTGCCCGGCGCCGACGCCATCCCGGTCCTCGGGCTCGACCGCGAGACCGTCGAGGTCAACGTCACCCCCGACCGCGGCTACTGCTTCTCGGTCCGCGGCATCGCTCGCGAGTACTCCCACTCGACCGGCGCGGCCTTCACCGACCCCGTCCTCGAGCTCTCCGGCGCTGCCCCCGCCGCCAACGAGGCCGGCTACCCCGTGGAGCTCGTCGACGAGACGCCCGTCCGCGGCCGGCTCGGGTGCGACCGGTACGTCACGCGCGTCGTGCGCGGTATCGACGTCACGGCGCCGAGCCCGGCGTGGATGCGGGCGCGGCTGACCGAGGCCGGCATGCGGCCCATCTCGCTTCCCGTCGACGTGACGAACTACGTGATGCTCGGGCTCGGGCAGCCGCTACACGCGTTCGACCTCGCCACCCTCGGCGAGCGGATCGTCGTCCGTCGCGCCCGTGCGGGCGAGCGGATGACGACCCTCGACGGTGTGGAGCGCGTCCTCGACCCCGAGGACCTCCTCATCACCGACGGCGGCTCGCGGCCCATCGCCATCGCCGGGGTCATGGGCGGCTCGGAGACCGAGGTGTCCGGGTCGACGACCGACGTCCTCATCGAGTCGGCGCACTTCGACCCGGTGTCGATCGCCCGGTCGGCGCGGCGCCACAAGCTGCCGTCCGAGGCGTCGCGGCGCTTCGAGCGCGGCGTCGACCCGCAGCTCGCCCCCGCGGCCGCCCAGCTCGCCGTCGACCTGCTCGTCCGCTTCGGCGGCGGCACCGTCGACGCCGGTGTCACCGACGCCGGCCGGGTGCCGCCCCCGGAACCGGTCTCGATGCCGGTCGGCTTCCCCTCGCGGATCGTCGGTGTCGAGTACCCACCGGAGACGGTCATCGGGGTGCTCGAGCAGATCGGCTGCACCGTCGCCCGGGTCGGCGAGATGCTCACCGTGACGCCCCCCTCGTGGCGACCCGACCTGCGGACCGCCGAGGACCTCGTCGAGGAGGTCGCCCGCATCCGTGGCTACGAGGTGATCCCGTCGGTCGTACCGACCCCGCCCGGAGGGTCGGGGCTGACGCACGCCCAGCGGGTCCGGCGGGTCGTCGCCAACGTCCTCGCGGGGCAGGGACTCCACGAGGTCTGGGGCGCGCCGTTCGTCGGGGAGGAGCGGCTCGTCGACCTCGGCCTCGACGTCGCGGCCGAGACGGCACGGACGGTGCGCCTGGCGAACCCGCTCTCCGACGAGCAGCCCCTGCTGCGGACGAGCATCGTCGCGACGATGGTCGACGCGCTGCGCCGCAACGTCGCCCGGGGGGCCAAGGACGTCGGGCTCTTCGAGCTCGGCCTCGTCGTGGCGCTCGACGGGCCCCAGGCGCCCGCGCCGACCGAGGACGTCGGGCTCCGGCCGGCCGACGACACCCTGGCGGCCATCCACGCCGCGGTCCCGCCGCAGCCGCGGCACCTCGGCATCCTGCTCTGCGGGGACCGGGACCGGTCCGGATGGTGGGGTGCCGGTCGCCGCGCCGACGTCCACGACGTCCTCGAGCTCGTCCGCTCCCTCGGCGAGGCCCTCGGGGTCGGCGTCGAGACCTCCGCCGACGACGTGATGCCCTGGCACCCCGGCCGGTGCGCGCGGGTCACCCTCACCGACGGCACGCTCGTCGGGTACGCCGGCGAGCTCCATCCCAAGGTGGTCGCCGCGCTCGGGCTGCCCGAGCGCACGGTCGGGGCCGAGCTCGACGTCGACGTCCTCACCCGTGCCGCGGAGGCCACCGTGCAGGCGCGCCCCCTGGCGACGTACCCGATGGCGCAGAGCGACGTCGCGCTCGTCGTCGAGCGCTCGGTCCCCGCGGCGCGGGTGCGTGACGCCCTCGTGGCCGGCGGCGGCGAGCTCCTCGAGGCGGTGCACCTCTTCGACGTCTACGAGGGCGAGCAGGTGGGTCCCGACCACAAGTCGCTCGCGTACCGCCTGGTCTTCCGCTCACCCGAGCGCACCCTGACGACCGAGGAGGTGTCGGGGCTGCGGGACGCCGCCGTCGCGGCGGCGGCCACTGCCGTCGGCGCCGTGCAGCGGGCATGACCGAGTCCCTCGACGAGCCCTTCGGCGAGCCGCTCGGCGAGCCCGTCGACGAGGACGGTGACGTCGCCCCGGAGGCGGGGGAGGGCCGCGGCGGCCACCTCGTCGCCGTCGTCACCGGCGCCTCGCGTGGCATCGGCCGCGCGGTGGCTGCGGCGCTCGAGGACGCCGGGTGGGTCGTCGAGCGGGGTTCGAGCACCGTGGCGCCCGTCGAGGAGCCGTCCGCCGTGGAGGCGTGGGTCGGCGAGGTCGTCGAGCGGCAGGGGCGCATCGACCTGCTCGTCAACGCCGCCGGGGTCATCGACGCCGAGGTCGACCTCTTCGACTCCGAGCCGGAGCAGTGGTGGCGCACCGTGGAGGTCAACGTCCGCGGTGCCTACCTCATGACGTGGTGGGTGGGGCGGCAGATGCTCGCGGCGGGTGGCGGCCGGGTCGTGAACCTCAACTCCGGGGCCGCGCGCCGGGCCGGCGACGTCGCGACGGCCTACAACGTCGGCAAGACGGCGCTGGCCCGGCTCACCGGATCCACCCACCTCGCCGGCTGGGACCGCGGCATCCGCGTCTTCGACCTCATGCCGGGCGTCGTCCGCACCGACATGACCGAGGCGATGGACGCGCACGCCGGCCGCACCGAGTGGACCCCGGTGGAGGCCGTGACCACGCTCGTCCTGGCGCTGGCCTCCGGCGAGCTCGACGCGTTCTCCGGCCGCTTCGTCCGTGCGGGGGTGGACACCCCGGAGTCGCTGCGCGCGATGGCCGAGCGCGGCCTGGACCCGGAGGAGCGGATGCTCACCCTTCACCTCCGCGACGACGACCCCCTCACCTGACCCGACGTCGGGGAGGCGGGAGCGCGGGTCACAGGAGGAAGAGGCGGACCGCGTTCTCCCGCAGCACTGCGCGCATCCAGTCGTCGCCGAGCTCGAGCCGCTCGAGCGCCTCGACCTGGTGGAGGTAGGGGTAGGGGATGTTGGGGAAGTCGGTGCCGAAGAGGATGCGGTCAGCGAGTGCCCGCAGGCGGGCGCGGTCGGGGTCGGCGGGCGTGGTGAACTCGATGAAGTCCGTGAAGGCCATCGTCGTGTCGAGGTGGACGGACGGGTGGCTGAGCGCCAGGTCGAGGAACTCCGGGTACTCGGGCAGCCCCATGTGGGCGACGACGAGGACGAGCCGGGGGAACCGGCGCAGCACGGCCCGGACCGGCCCCGGTCCGGTGTGGGCCCCGGGCCGGGGCCCCGACCCGCAGTGGATGACGACCGGCGCCCCGGCGTCCTCGAGGACGCCCCACACGGGGTCGAGCAGGGGGTCGGCCGGGTCGTACGCGCCCACCTGGACGTGTGCCTTGAAGACCACCGCCCCGGCCTCGACAGCGGTCGACACGTAGACCCCGGCGCCCTCCTCCGGGTAGAAGGTCGCGCTGTGCAGGCAGTCGGGCGTCCGGGCGGCGAAGCCGGCGGCCCAGTCGTTGAGCCACGCGGCCATCCCCGGTCGGTGGGGGTACACGAGGGACGTGAAGTGCTCCACACCGTACGAGCGCAGTCGCGTGAGGCGCTGCTCCTCGGGCTCCCGGTAGGCGATCGGCCACTCGTGGCCGACGAGCGGCCCGGCGGCGTCGAAGTACGCCCAGACCTTCTCGAGGACGTTCCGGGGCATGAAGTGGGTGTGGACGTCGACGACCCCGGACAGCCCGAGCGCGCGCCACCGGGCCCGCAGTCGCTCCGCCTCGTCATCGGGAGGGCGGGGATGGTCCATGGCGGAGGTCTCCTCGTCGGTCGCACCCACCCTAGGCGGGGGCGGCCGCCCATCCGGTCCTTCGGACCCGACCCGGACCCGGACCCGCCCCGCCCCGCCCCGCCCCGCCCCGACCCGGGGCGGGAGCGTGGGTGTGCATGGAGTTGGACAGGTCTGTATAGTCATGCAGCATGATGCGGATCGCGGTCGCCGGGGCGAGCGGGTACGCCGGCGGTGAGGTCCTCCGGCTCCTGCTGGCCCACCCCGAGCTCGAGGTCGGTGCCCTCACCGCGTCGAGCAGCGCGGGCCAGGTGCTCGGCGAGGTCCACCCGCACCTGACCCCCCTCGCCGACCGGGTGCTCGAGCCGACGACCGCGGACGTGCTCGAGGGGCACGACGCCGTCGTCCTCGCCCTGCCGCACGGCCACTCGGCCGCCCTCGTCGCCGAGCTCCCGGCCGGCCTGCCCGTCGTCGACTGCGGCGCGGACTTCCGGCTGCGCGACCCGGCCGCCTGGACCGAGTTCTACGACACCCCGCACGCCGGCTCCTGGCCGTACGGGCTGCCGGAGCTGCCCACCGCCGGTGGGCGCCAGCGCGACGCGCTCGCGGGCGCCCACCGGGTCGCGGTGCCGGGGTGCTACCCGACCGCCGTGTCCCTGGCCCTGGCGCCCGGCCTCGTCGCGGGCGTCGTCGAGGCCGACGACGTCACCGTCGTCGCCGCGTCCGGCACCTCCGGCGCCGGCAAGGGCCTCAAGCCGCACCTGCTCGGGGCCGAGGTCATGGGCGCCATGTCGCCGTACGGCGTCGGTGGGGTCCACCGGCACACGCCCGAGATCGAGCAGAACCTCTCCGCCTGCGGCGCCGGGGACGTCACCGTCTCCTTCACCCCCACCCTCGCCCCGATGCCGCGCGGCATCCTCGCGACGTGCACCGCGCGGGCCACCCCGGGCACCACCGCGGCGGCGGTCCGGTCCGCCTGGGAGGACGCCTACGCCGACGAGTCGTTCGTCCACCTCCTGCCCGAGGGGCGCTGGCCGAGCACCGCGAGCGTCCTCGGCAGCAACTGCGTCCACCTCCAGGTGGTCCTCGACGAGCGGTCCCGCCGGGTCGTCGCGGTCGCGGCGGTCGACAACCTCACCAAGGGCACGGCGGGCGCCGCCGTCCAGTGCCTCAACCTCCTCCTCGGGCTCCCCGAGGGGCTCGGCCTGCCCGTCGCGGGGGTGGCCCCGTGAGCCGGATGCCGCGCCACCTCATGGAGCACCCCGAGGACGTCTCGATCGTCCGGCTGCCCGCGGGGGAGGACCCCGACTTCGACTGGGCCGGGCCGCCGTTCTCCTCCCTCGTGCGCACCCCGGACGAGACCTCCGTCATCTGCCGCACCGAGGCCGTCCCGCGGGGCGCGCGGGCCGAGGGCCCGTTCCGGGTCGTCGAGGTCGCCGGGCCGCTCGAGTTCGGCTCCGTCGGCGTGTTCGCGGCCATCCTCGCCCCGCTCGCGGACGCCGGCGTCTCCATCCTCGGCTTCTCCACCTTCGACACCGACTGGGTGCTCGTGCCGGCGGACCGCACCGTCGAGGCGGAGGCGGCCTGGCGCCGGGCCGGCTTCGTCGTCACCCCGGCCCATCTCTCGGGGGGAGGCTCCTGATGTCGGTCACCCACCCGCGCGGGTTCCGCGCCGGCGGCGTCGTCGCCGGCCTCAAGGCCTCCGGGCGCCCGGACCTCGCCCTCGTCGTCAACGACGGCCCCGACCACCACGCCGCGGCGGTCTTCACCTCCAACCGGGTCGAGGCGGCCCCCGTGACGTGGTCGCGCCAGGTCGTCGCCGACGGTCGTGCCGACGCGGTCGTCCTCAACAGCGGCGGCGCGAACGCCTGCACCGGCGCACCGGGCTTCCAGGACACCCACCGCACGGCCGAGCACGTCGCCGCGGTCCTCGGGGTCGGTGCGGGCGACGTCGTCGTCTGCTCGACGGGGCTCATCGGCGAGCGGCTGCCGATGGACCGGCTGCTCGCCGGGGTCGAGGCGGTCGCCGTTGCCCTCGGGCCCGACGGTGGCGCGGCGGCCGCCGAGGCGATCATGACGACCGACACGGTGCCGAAGACGGCCCAGGTGGACCGCTCCGGCTGGTCCGTCGGCGGGATGGCCAAGGGCGCCGGGATGCTCGCACCCGCCCTGGCGACGATGCTCGTCGTCGTCACCACCGACGCCGTGACCGACCCGGAGGCGCTCGAGGAGGCGCTTCGGGCCGCGACCGCCGTCACCTTCGACCGGGTCGACTCCGACGGCTGCATGTCGACGAACGACACCGTGCTCCTCATGGCCTCCGGCGCCTCCGGGGTCGCCGTCGACCGGCGCGAGCTCACCGAGGCGGTCACGGTGGTGTGCGCCGACCTGGCCCGCCGGCTCGTCGCCGACGCCGAGGGCGCCCACCACGACATCGCCGTCGAGGTCCGCACCGCCGCCAGCGAGGACGACGCCCTCGAGGTCGCCCGGTCCGTCGCCCGCAACAACCTCGTCAAGTGCGCCGTCTTCGGCAACGACCCCAACTGGGGGCGCGTCCTCGCCGCGGTCGGCACGACCTCCGCCGCCTTCGACCCTGCCGCCCTCGACGTCTCGATGAACGGGGTGCAGGTCTGCCGCGCCGGCGGGGTCGGGGAGGACCGCTCGCTCGTCGACCTCTCCGGCCGCGAGGTCCACGTCGTCGTCGACCTCCACGCCGGCAGCGCGGCGGCCACGGTGTGGACCAACGACCTCACCCACGACTACGTCCACGAGAACTCCGCCTACTCCACCTGACGAGGCCCCGATGACCCCACCCGAGCAGGCGCTGCGCGGCGCGATCGACGCCGCCGCGCTGCGGGTCGCCCAGACCAAGGCGACGACCCTCGTCGAGGCCCTGCCGTGGCTCGAGCGCTTCCGCGGTGCGCTCGTCGTCGTCAAGTACGGCGGGAACGCGATGACCGACCCCGCGCTCAAGGCGGCCTTCGCCCAGGACGTCGTCTTCCTCAGGTACGCCGGGCTGCGGCCGGTCGTCGTCCACGGCGGGGGCCCGCAGATCAAGGGGATGCTCGACCGCCTCGGCCTCGAGAGCGAGTTCCGGGGTGGGCTGCGGGTGACGACCCCGGAGGTCATGGACGTCGTCCGGATGGTGCTCACCGGTCAGGTCGGGCGCGAGCTCGTCGGGCTGCTCAACCAGCACGGGCCGGTCGCCGTGGGGCTCTCGGGGGAGGACGCCGGACTGTTCGGCGCGCGCCGACGGGGGGTCACGGTCGACGGCGAGGAGCACGACATCGGCCTCGTCGGGGACGTCGTCGAGGTCGACCCGCGGGCGGTCCTCGACCTCCTCGACACCGGGCGCATCCCCGTCGTCTCGACCGTCGCTCCTGACCTCGACCACGACGGCCAGGTGCTCAACGTCAACGCCGACACGGCCGCGGCCGCGCTCGCCGTCGCCCTCGGGGCCCGCAAGCTCGTCGTCCTCACCGACGTCGAGGGCGTCTACGCCCGCTGGCCGGACCGGGGCTCGCTCCTCTCCGAGCTGCGGGCCTCCGCCGCGCGCGAGCTGCTCGACACCGTCGACGCGGGGATGATCCCCAAGCTCGAGGCGTGCATCCGTGCCGTCGAGTCCGGGGTGCCGCAGGCGCACGTCGTCGACGGCCGGCAGCCGCACAGCATCCTCCTCGAGGTCTTCACCTCCGAGGGGATCGGGACGATGGTGGTGCCCGACGAGGAGGTCACCGATGCCTGAGCCAGCCCCGCTCACCGAGGAGTGGCTCGGCCGGTACGAACGCGCCCTCCTCGGCGTGTTCGGGCGGCCCCAGCTCGTCCTCGACCACGGCGACGGCGCCTGGGTGTGGGACGTCCACGGCCGGCGCTACCTCGACCTCGTCGGGGGGATCGCCGTCAACGCCCTCGGCCACAACCACCCCGCGCTCGTCACGGCGGTGTCCACACAGGCCGGGCAGCTCGTCCACGTGTCGAACTTCTACACCTCGGTGCCGCAGGTCGAGCTCGCCGAGCGGATCCTCCACCTCGCGGGTGCGCCGGAGGGGTCGGCCGTCTTCTTCGCGAACTCCGGGGCCGAGGCCGTCGAGGCCGCGATCAAGCTGGCGCGCCGGACCGGCCGCACGGGCATCGTCGCTGCCGAGGGGGCCTTCCACGGCCGCACCACCGGGGCGCTCGCGCTCACCCACAAGCCTGCCTACCGGGAGCCGTTCGAGCCGCTCCTCCCCGGTGTCGTCCACGTGCCGTGGGGCGACGTCGCCGCCCTGCGCGCTGCGGTCACCGCCGACACCTCGGCGGTGGTCCTCGAGCCCGTCCAGGGCGAGGCCGGGGTCGTTCCGGCGCCCGCCGGGTACCTGCGCGCCGCGCGGGACCTCACCCGGGAGGCCGGCGCCCTCCTCGTCCTCGACGAGGTGCAGACCGG